>NZ_VOYL01000008.1:0-89238 GCF_013420295.1 Acinetobacter sp. YH01018 | reverse complement strand
TGTTCAAATGGCTATTCTACGTTTGATTGGTTTTGGAAAAAAAGAAGAATTTAAGAAAGTGCTAGCAATTTTAAGAAAGAAAAAGCCTGATAGGACAAGGATCCTATGAAATTTGTCGTGTACAGAGATCGCATTTGTAAAATGCTCTCTAAGCATTCGAACATGTTGCATGATTTGAGATGTATCAATTTTTGAGGTAATAGATAGACCTACTTTCTCCGCAGTTTGGATATCATGCATACGGTTAGCAGCAGAAATAAGAACTTTACTTGGCATACAGCCGACACGGGCACAGGTTGTATCCCATGCTCCTTTATTAATAATAAGAAGGTTTTGGGTGTGTTTTACAGCTTCTTTATAAGCAGCAATACCTGCAGTACCTGCACCGATAATAATGATGTCATACATTGTGATATTGCCCTCATTTTTTATATTTTCTAGGTTACCATACTAAAACATTTCCAATGCTTTTGTTTACATAAAGCACTAACTATGATTACATATCACGCAATATTAATTAAGAACAAGCTCTAAAGTTTTGAGGGTTCCGGGGATATTCATGAGTAAAAATATTAGTTTAAAATTATCTACAGTTGCTTTGGCTGTTTTACTTGCAAGTTGTGGTGGCGGTGGTAGTGAAGGTTATTTTAATAAGCAAGGTTCTACGTCAGGTAATGCTTCGAACCCTAGCACAGGTGAAGAAGTAAAATCTGTTAATATTAGTACTATTCAATTAATTGATTTAAATGGAAATATTACTCAAATCATTACCTCGGAAGGTGTAACAGCGAAAGTAAAAGTTACTGATCAATCAGGTCGTGGCATCAGTGGTGCATTAGTAACTTTTACAGCTACAGGTGGTGTCACTTTTGGCACTTCTAATAGTGCTGTTTTAACTAATTCTGATGGTGAAGCTACCATTTCTGTTACTCCGGAAAATAATAATACAAATGGTGCTTATAAAATTTCAGCTAATGCAGATTATGATGGTAAGACTGTCGCGGCAAAAGAAATAGCATTTTCATTGCAATCACTTAATATTACATTAGAAAATTTAAGTGCTGCAAATACAATGCTTGAATCTGGTGGTTCTACTAATATTACGTTAAAAACAAAGAACCAGAGTGGTGCTAATCAAAATAATGTTGCTGTAAATTTCTCTGCCAGTTGCGGTACATTTGAGCCAGCTACTGTTATATCGTCTAATCAAGGTGATGTCATTACTTCCTATAAAGCAATAGACAAAAATGGTGAACTTTGTGAGGGGCAGGATATAGTTGTAGCAGCCAGTAATGGGGCAGCACCTGTATCTGTTCCTGTAAATATTGCTGCTATTAAGGCGGATTCTTTAGTATATACAACAACTTCAGCTATTGATTTGGGAATCAAAAACAGTGGATCCGCTGCTTCAGGACAAATTGAATTTACACTTTATGCGAATGGCACGCCTGCAAAGAATAAAGAAGTTCGCATCGAGTTGACTGATGCTCCACCAGATTTAAACTTTATTTCTTTAGGTAACCGTGATCCAAGAATCGTAAAAAGTGATTCTAATGGTAAAGTTGTTGTTAATTTATATCCTGGTAGTTTACCAGGGCCTGTTGAGATTAAAGCAACTCTTGTCTCAGCTCCAAATGTATCTGCTTTATCTAAGAATGTGAAAATTTCTACAGGCCGTGTGACTCAAAATGGTGTGAGCCTTTCTGTTTCTAAACAATCATTAAGAACAGATATTGATGGTGATACAGCAGTTATCACAGCACGTTTGCGCGATCGTGTCGGGAATGCTGTACCTGCAGGTACTGTAATTAGTTTTGTTTCTGAAGGTGGTAAGGTTGATCCAAATTGTGCAACAGATGTACAGGGTGTTTGTACCGTTACTTTAACGACTCAGAGTCCTCGACCATTGGATAACCGTGTGACGGTTTTAGCCTTTGTAGAGGGTGACAAGGCCTATGATGATAATGATGGGAATAACTCATTCTCAACTACAGATACATTGAAAAATAATATTGGCAATTTCTTCCGTGATGATAATGAGGATAATCTTTATAATACAGGTGAATTTATTTATCAAAAAGCAGTAGGTGCATTGCAATGTGCAATTTCTAGCTTTGCACAGCCAAATATACAAGACACTTGCGACAGTGGTTTAAGTGCAGTCCTACGTCAACAATTAGTCTTCTCATTTGCACATGACACCCCAACATTCGTTTGGAATACAGGATTTGATAGCAACGGAAAAATTACAAATGGTGCGGGTAGTTTTTCTTTCCAAGTCTTTGGAAATAGTCAAAAAACTGTACCAATGCCTTCAGGTACTACTATTTCTGTAGCAGTAAAAGATAACACTGATTTTCAGCCAAAAGCAAAGCTTCAAGTCGATACTGCAGATTCAACTAAACAAATTTTAAAAGTTTCTGGGGCAGAACCGAATAGCACCTTAATTGTAACGATTAATAATATTGATTATACTGTAGCAATTGATTCAAATGGTACTGGAAGCAAAGGTGATATTGCATCAACTGTTACAGGAACTCCTGAAATAACTTATAAAAATTTATCTTGTGAAGCTGAAATTCGAGGCGGTAATATAACTGTTCCGAATACAATGAACTTATTTACTCCCGTCTCATTCCAAAATATTGAAAATGGGGTTGTTAACTATACAGTGCAACTTAGAGGATGTACTCAAGGTGATGATGTTAAAATTATTTCCAGTGTCCCTGCTGGTAAAACTGTTACATCATGGCTTGATATCAAATAAGGTATGTAAAAAAAACAGATGATTTTTCACACTTTATATAAAATTTTAGAATAAAAACAGCGCTTCGGCGCTGTTTTTATTTAAAGTATATTAAATAGATGTGCCTATGCTTACCCCAACCGTAGGTCGAACATTCATCGAGCTACATCCTACAATTAAACATGAAATAAGAAATAGAAAAATTATTTTATTCATTAAACACAATCCTAATTTTTGTTTCATTAAATAATAGGGAAGAGCAGAGCTACTTCGACCTGTCACTAATATAAGTTTTATAAATTCATCATCATATTTTACAAATTTAACGATGTCTGTTTTAAAAATTTTACTATCGGTAATGTGGGGAAATAAAATTTATATAAGCAATTGTTCAGCAATATGTCTGAGTGGATTGAATTAAGCCAAATAGCCTCGTCACTAATTAGAACGAGGTAAGTGATGGTAGACTTAAAATTTTAAAATAATTTAAATTTATCGGTTGTCATTTGACCTTTAATACGGACAGAAAAGCTTAAATTATAGATTGAATCAATAATTTATATGAATAACTGAATATTAAAGGTCAAAATGAAACTAAAAAAGCGCGCCTTACAACGTGCTTAATCATCCAATAAATCCATTTGTTTGGCCAACTGGTATAAGTTATTTGAGCGATTGCCGGTACGGCAGAACATTAATACTGGTTTTGGCAGCTCATTAAAGTGATTGGCAAATGTACGCACATCAACTTCAGTAATCTGACCCGCAACTACGGGTTGGAACACGTAGTCTAAACCTGCATTGCGTGCAGCTTCTTCAATTTGCGCGCTAGTAGGTTGTTCTGGACCACCTTCCATATTTGGGCGATTGTTAATAATTGATTTAAAACCTTTTTCAACAATTTGCGTTACCTGTTCTGGGTTAATTTGACCCGCAAAGCCGACATTTTCGCTCATTTTGTCACTCCATAATGTGCTCAATAGATATATGCTTTATGATAGCATTAAGCTGAAACTAGAGCTTAATCTGTTGAAATTTTTATAAGCGATTACAATCATAAAATAACGCACCGGAGCGCGTATGCATTCCTATACGGTTGAACCACTCTATGTAAATAGTGGGCACGAGGTCATTGCTGCGGATTTTTATCGTCCCAAAACTGAACATAAACCTGCTGTCATCATTATGGCGCATGGTTTAGCTGCTTTACGTCAATTTAAACTGGTGCAATATGCCAAGCGTTTTGCCGAAGCTGGTTATGCCGTAGTACTGTTTGATTATCGTTATTGGGGCGGAAGCACCGGCCGTCCACGTGAGCTGGTCTCGATTCAATCCCAGTTAGAAGATTGGCGTACCATGATTGCCCATGTGATAGAGCGAAAATCGATTGATTCCAGGCGCATTGTACTTTGGGGAACGTCTTTAAGCGGTGGTTATGTTCTAGATTTGGCGGCACAATTAAAAAATGTTCAGGCAATAATGGTACAAGTGCCATTTGTTGATGGTACAGAAAGTGCCAAGCTTTATCCTTTACAACAATTGCCGACAGCCCTAAAAATATCCAGTCAGGACTATATGGGTGCAAAGGTAGGAATGTCTCCGAAGACATTGCCCGTTGTGAGCAAAAAGGGTTTATGCTTTATGCCTACAGCAGATAGTTATGAGGGATATCTATCTATTGTTCATCCGGATTATTATTGGAGTGGCGAGATTCCTGCGCGAGTCTTTTTCAACCTGATCCGTTATCGTCCTATTCATTATGTGCGTAAAATCAGTGTACCCGTTTTATTTATTGCCTCTAAACAGGATAGCCTGATTCCAATTGAATCTAGCCGTGAAACAGCCACCAATATTGCGCCTTATGTACAATACCATGAATGGGATATGCAACACTTTGATATCTATCATGGTCAATGGTTTGAAAAAGCCATATCAACTCAATTAGAATTTTTACACCAACATATTGGAGTGAGCTAAATGATTATTGTATGTCCTGCATGTGGTGCCAGAAACCGAGTACCCGAAGATAAACTGGAAGCACATCCAAACTGTGGTCAGTGTCAACATGCGCTTATTCCTCTGGCTCCAATAGAGTTGAATGAGCACAATTTCAGCAACTTTATTACCCATAGTGAACTGCCTGTGCTGATTGACTTGTGGGCGGAATGGTGCGGTCCTTGCAAGATGATGGCACCTCATTTTGAACAAGTGGCAAAACAAAATCCGCGAGTGATTTTTGCTAAAATCAATACCGAAGAATCACCTCGACTCAGTGGTGCATTTAATGTGCGTAGTATTCCTACATTGGTTTTGATGAATAAAACTAATGAAATTGGTAGAATAAGCGGCGCGCTACGATCTACAGAGCTACAACAGTGGCTGGATCAACATTTAAATGCCAATACTGGGAGTTAACGTGTCAGATACTCATGTAAAACCGGAAGGAACGCTTTCCCTTCAAACAATTGCGATGCCGGCAGATACCAACTGGAGTGGTGATGTCTTTGGTGGGTGGATCGTTTCACAAATGGACTTGGCAGGTGCAATTCATGCAGAGCGTTTTAGTAAAGGACGCTGTGCAACCATTTCAATTAATCAGATGACTTTTTTGGTTCCAGTCAAAGTCGGTGATGTGATTAGTTGTTATACCAAAATTTTAAAAGTGGGTAATACCTCAATTCAAATGCAAATTGAAGTATGGGACAGTCATGACAGTTCCCGTGAACCTACTCGTGTAACCGAAGGCGTATTTACTTTTGTCGCTGTGGATGTAAAAGGGGCCAAGCGTCAGATTCCGGATGAGGTCAAACAAAAATATTTAGCTTCCCAGCAAGATAAATAATTTCAACCGTAAAAAAAACCCAATCAAGATTGGGTTTTTTTATTGCCTAAATTTGGTTGTTTTAACCGAAGCTTATGAGATACAAGCTATTTTTTTAATTGGGATTTGGCAATCCATGCCCACAGCATTTCACATTGAATCGGTTCTTCACCAGATTCATCCGTTACCTGAACTTTAACCAGCGTTTCACCTTTTTCAGTGTTTTGCATTAATTTCTGCTGCTCATCCGTCAAGGTTGCGGTGGCAATCATTGCACCTTGGGTTGGACGTTTAAAATCAACTTTTAAGCTTTTGATTAATACAATGCAGGAGTCCGGAACATTCATGCCGGTGACAAAACCTGTGGCAGTTTCCGCAATCAGTGCCATGGCACAGGCATGAACCTGACCAATATGGTTTTGCATGGCACGGTGGTTTTCAATCTTGACCACCACTTTGCTGTGGCTGACTTCAAGGTAGTGGATTTGCGCACTACCCACCATCGGCACGACCCGACCAAACACTTTGCTCCACAGTCTATTGCGGATAGCTTTAGGTAATTTAGCAGTAGCTTTTACCAGTTTCGATAAGCGATTGGTCGGTGTCATGGAAGTCCTCGACGTGTTATGGCAGCAATGCCTTAGTCTTTAAAGTTGTTAAACTGCAAAGGCACACCAAATTGTTGTTCTTTTAAAAATGCCATCACTTGTTGCAAAGTATCGCGTTTTTTATCCGTTACACGAATTTTGTCGCCTTGAATAGATGATTGCACTTTCACGCCACTTTCTTTAATGGCTTTATTTATTTTTTTCGCGGTATCAGAGTCAAGTCCGTCTTTAAGCTTGATTACCTGAATCACATTTTTGCCAGAAGCAGTCATTTTTTGCGGATCAAGCGCCTGAATATCCACTTTACGTTTGAAGAAATGATTTTCCAGCATGCTGTAGACTTGTTCACATTGGAAATCGCTTTCAGTCGAAATCTTGATTTCCTTGTTTTTTTCATTCAGTTCAATAGAAACGTCTTGTCCGCGGAAGTCAAAACGGGTTGCAATCTCTTTTTGCGTGTTTTGAACAGCATGATTTACTTCAAAAATTTCTAATTCAGATACAATATCGAAAGAAGGCATGGTTTAGACCTTTACAAAGGGAAAGAATATCTGAGATGCTAGGGATGTTTTCTTCATTTGCCAAGTGTTGTTTTACATCAAAGGAGTGCGCAATGATCCGTAAACAAGAAATTACGACATTTGAGTTCCCAGAAAATGCAATTATCTGGGATGTTCGTGATACAAAAGCCTTTGCTGAAGGTCATGTGAAAGGTGCTGTTAATCAGCCCATTAATGGCTTAAGTGCAGACAGCTTAACTCAGGTGGAGTCGGATCAGCCTATTTACATTTTATGCGGTGGTGGCAGTAAAGCGCCACGTGCGGCTGAAAAGTTGGAAAGCTTGGATAGCTCACGTGAATATGTGGTGTTAATGGGTGGTACGCGTGCAGCACGCGATGCTGGCTTAGCACTGGAGCAGGGTGCATAATTTGCAGCTGCAAAAAAAGAAGCGCCGAAAGGCGCTTTTTTATTGGCAATGATTGAATAAAAGAATGCTCTCCCTAACCCTTACTTGTACAGAATTTTAAAAGTATTGCTTTAGAATCTGCTCAGCAGAAGGAAATGCCCCCCTTTTTTAAAGGCTGGAGGATTAGACCTGAGGCTTAAAATATGGTTTCTTGGCTTTTACTTTCTTCTGAAACCGTGTCGCGTTCAATTTTTTGACCAAGTTTGCAGGCACAGGGCAGGCTTCTCCTAAGATTTGCGCTGCTAACATTTCACTGCACAGTGGCGCAAATAAAAAGCCTTTCGAACCTAGGCCGGCAAAGCTATAAATTTCCTCATTCGCTTTCATTTTGCCGAGTAGAGGAAAATAGTCCTGACTCTGCGCACGTACTGAAGCACGACCTTGCCAAGTATGCACATCGTTTAATGATTGTGCATAAGTTGGAAAGACACTGTGGATAAGATCGTAGTTATGCACATGATCTTCCAACAGAATTTCAGCATCATCACAGTTT
Organism: Acinetobacter sp. YH01018; assembly: GCF_013420295.1. NCBI lineage: Bacteria > Pseudomonadati > Pseudomonadota > Gammaproteobacteria > Moraxellales > Moraxellaceae > Acinetobacter > Acinetobacter sp. YH01018. Next base: position 81,603 of record NZ_VOYL01000008.1, on the reverse strand, counting down.
GGATAGAAGGATGCACCGAGGATTAAATGCTCATCATCGAGCTGCATACAGTAACCACCGTAGCTGTATGCTGTGTCTTGGCTAAGGGGATGATTTTTATTGTTTACCCAACTGACTTGTCCACGAATCGGTTTGAGTATTGGAAAATTTTCAAAGAATTGTGCTGTTTCACGTGCAGTACACACAATTACATGATCAAACTCACCTAATAAATTTTCTTCGGCAAAGAGTTTAACTTTGTCATGTTGTTGGATGCTCGTGATTTTGGCTTGCTGATAATCAATTTGAGCATGTGCCAAAATTTCATCACGCAGTTGATGCGGTGAAACAGCACCTGCTTCGAGTAAGTTTAAGCTCGGAAAATCAGTTTCAATCTCTTGTTGATCGGCTGCTTGTATCGCAACAATCCCTGCCGGATATTCATCGGCCAAACCTAATAAGACTTCAGGATTTTTCAGTGCTAACTGGCTGACCTGCATCGGACGGAAGGCTTTAAACTTTACATAATGATTTAATGCATGCTGCCAGGTTAAAGTCATTAAATGATCTGAACTTTGTTCAATCGGGCATAGTTTCGGATTGAGCAGGGCCAAAGGATTGCCAGACCCACCGGAAAGAGGTGCTGTCTGGTCATAGATTGTCACTTGATGGCTACGCTGAGCAAATGCCCAGGCACAGCTTAAACCTGCGATTCCTGCGCCAATAATCGCAATCTGGCGCTGTTTAAAAATCGCAGTGCTTAGTTCAGTTTGTTTTTCAGTGGAATTTAAATCATTGCAAGATTCAACCTGATCTTCGGGTGCATTCCAGATGGCTTTAAGCATTTCCCGTTTATGTCCAAAACCGCGCGGACGGGAAATGGAAATGCCATGACTTTTCAGACCACGTTTCAGTACACCAGCCACACTGAATGAAGCAAAAGTGCTGCCGAAATCTGATAAACGCACGATGTTATTGAGAACGTTTTCTTCCCACATATCCGGATTGCAGGAAGGAGCGAAGCCATCTAAAAACCATGCGTTGACTACTGCTGTTTTTTCCATCACGGGAAAAATATCATGGGCATCGCCTAGCCATAAATCCAGGCTAAAACGTTCATCTGGAAAGGATAAACGATGACAGCCTGCTATCGGTATTGGGTACTGTGCAATCAGTTGATCAGCTAAAGGTTTCAGTTCAGGCCATGCATTTAAGGCACGAATCAGATCATCTTTGGATAATGGAAACTTTTCTACAGAAATGGCATGCAGATGGCTATGATTGTCCGGGCGAGCTTGTTGCCAAAGCTGCCATAAAGCTAAAATATTTAAACCTGTGCCAAAACCGGTTTCACCAACACAGAAATATTCAAAATCATTCAGCTTTGCCAGGCGGGTCGATAAATCGTTGCCGTTTAAAAACACATGCCGTGTTTCAAGCAGGCCATTATCTTTAGAGAAATAGACATCGCCAAACTGTTTGGAAACGGGAACCTCAATGCCATCGACGTGTTGCCAATCCAGATCGGCAGTTTGAATAGGATGAGACAAACCTAAATAACCTTTAAATCAAGCTGTAAAACTAAATGAAGCAGTAAATATCGTCATTACCACTGACGACGACGTTTGGTATAGACATAACTGGCAATCAGGAAGCCCAGCAACACGCCGACGGCAATCGTCGCTGCACCATATAAAAACATCTGGGCACTACGTTCGCTTTGCAATACTTGCACCTGAACGCCCAAACTATCGTTTTTCAATTGCAGTTCCTGGTTTTGTGACAAGGCATCTAAATTGGCTTTTTCCAATTGCTGTAAGCGGGTGGCCTGATCTTTAACCAGTGCCTTCACTTTGGCATCTTGCACTGCTTTATTCTTGGCAATTTGTTCTGCAGTCAGAGGTTTGGCCTCCAAGGGTAAACCATTGGCATCCAGCTTGGTAGCAGGAACAGTACCCGGCTTATTTGCAGCTAAAGTTTGTGGTGGAGGTGTTGCAGTCGTTGCTTGAGCAGCAGGGGCTACAGCAGGTGTCGGAGCAGGAGCAGATTCCACCGCCCAAGCTGTTGAACAGATTAAAGAGAAACCCAATAAGCTTGAAACTACAACACGCATGATTTTATCCTTGAGGGAAAGCTTTATTAAAAGGTTTCACATCAATATGAGCATAGACGCCTTCTTTTAAGAAAGGCTCATCTTGTAGCCATGCATCTAGGGATTCGCGGTTTTCAAAGTCAACAATAATCGTGCTGCCATAAAAACCTGCCTGTGGATTGCCGGGATCTTTAGGCATGGCACCTGCCACAATTAAACGACCCTCATCATTTAATTTTTGCAGACGTTCCAAATGCTTTGGACGTGTAGCTAGACGTTTTTCGACTGTACCCTCGTTATCGGTACAGGTTACGACGAATAAAGGCATATTCTTTCTCGATCAGTTGACCTGAATTATGCTTCAGGCGACTTAAAATATTTGCGCAAGACAATAAACTGAACAATGATAAAGGAAAACATCACAATCATGTCACCAAATGCGGTAAATTCGCCCCAATATTTTCCGCCAGCAAATAAAAATGCGAAGAAAATATGCAAGAACGACATGAATGCGAACATGCCAGCCCAGGCAAAGTTTAAATTTTTCCAGCCTTGGGCGGTTAAATTAAAGATGGGACCAAATAAACGCTGAATCAGAGGTTTCTTATCTTTGGTAAAATAAGGTGAAAGCAGGAAGGCACCCGCAAAAACGATATTTAAAAGCGCTGCTTTCAAACGGATATAAAAATCATCGCTCAGCATTAAAGTGATACCACCAAAAATGACCGTCATAAACAGCACAATCCATTGTTGTTTATCCAGGCGGAATTTCTGGCTGACAAATAAGATGCCATACACCACCAGCATTGAGATGATCAGACCTGCGGTAGCCACCAAAATGTTATTATTATCAATACCTCCCGCTGAGCCGATCAAATGTAATAGCGGATGCTCGGTATCTTTTGGATCAACAGTTTTATATAAATAAAAGAAAATAATGAGTGGCACAAAGTCTAAAAGTGCTTTCATGTTAGAGTATCTAAATCTGATCAAATAAATGACATAGTATAAGTGATGCAAGGCGTAGATTTACATACACATAGTAATATTTCTGATGGAACTTTGTCTCCAGAACAACTTGTGCATGCAGCCGTGGAAAAAGGCATTCATACCCTTGCGCTGACGGACCACGATAGCATGGATGGCTTAAAATTAGCTGAAAATATTGCACAGGATTTACCATTGAACATTATTTCCGGTGTGGAAATTTCCAGCCAATGGTCGCGTCCGGCAACGAAAAAAAACTATGCTGTACATGTGGTTGCATTGAATATGCAAAACCCAGAACCGTTACTTGCCTTACTGGAGCAGCAAAAACAGATTCGTGCAATTCGTGCCAAACAGATTTGTGATTTGCTAGTTCCGCTGATTGGTGAGGATATTTATGCCGATGTGATTGCCAAAGTGGAGGGTGTTGCAGACCGGATTACCCGAACGCATATTGCGAAAACTTTGGTGGAAAAAGCTTATGTGAGTCGAGCCCAACAGGCCTTTGATAAATATATTAAAGAAGGCAAAAAGGCCTATGTGAAATTTGATGGCTTGGGCTTAGAAGAAACCATTCAGGTGATTCATGAGAGTCAAGGTTTCGCTGTGCTGGCGCATCCGACAAAATATGATTTATCAGCAACTAATATCCGTTATCTGATTGAAATTTTTTCAAAGTTTGGTGGGGATGCCGTGGAGCTTCCACCTGCGATTGAGCCGGCTTCAACCCGGCAGATGGTCGATCGGATGATTGAACAGTTTGGGCTTAAGGTCTCTGTGGGCAGTGATTTTCATGGTGACAATATGCCGTGGATCAAGCTGGGCAATATTCCGCGCGTTAAGGAAGGACAGGTAGGGGTTTGGGAGAGTTTTGTTTAGTTATGTTTAGTTATGTCCTCATTCCCTTGCAGAACAATGTTCCTCATCCCAAAGGGAAAAGGAGTTCCCTCTCCTTTAAGGAGATGAGAAGCACAGCTTCGTAAAGGAGAGGTCATAAATTAAAGCAGATTATTATCTTGTGCCTGAATAGGTGGCGGGGTCGGCTTACCTAAGGTGCTCAATAATTCAATCTCGATGGTGCGTACCAATGAATCTAAGGGCAGATCATTGCTTTGGGTACCAAACGGTTCTTCGATTTCTGAACTTAAAGCATCCAGACCTAGAAAAGTATAAGCCAAAATACCGACCATTAAAGGCGTCGCCAAACCCAAGGTTGAACCCAGGCTAAACGGTAGCATAAAACAGAAAAAGTACACGGTACGATTCAGCAGCACCGAATAGGCAAAAGGTAAAGGGGTGGTGGCAATACGGTCACAACCGGTTTGAACCCGACTCAGTTCAGCCACATGCTGGTTCATTTGAGTATAAATAATGTCGGAAATTTCACCTTCTTTCAGCGCCTGCATCAATTCCCATTGAATCAGGCTCAAGGTGTATTGCGGTGCATTGGCCTGCTGGTAAAGCTGGGTTATAGCCTGTTGGCTCATACCGCTGGTTTCTACTAGTGCCTTAGGATTAGCTGTCTGGTGACGCAAACGGTCACGCAGTACATTGGCAAACACAATCACGTGCTGAATAATGCGTTCACGACGTCCTTGGCTGAGCATGCGACAATCACGGTCAAAATGCCGGGCATTGGCAATCAACATACCCCAAAGTTTACGGGCCTCCCACCAGCGGTCATAACAGGCGGTGTTTTTAAAGCCGAGAAAAATCGAGAGCACCACTCCAATTAAGGTAAAGCCTACCAGTGGAAGTTCCGGAAAATGAAAGTAACCAATATAGGACAGCCCGCCAATCACTGAGGAGATCAGCATGACCACACCTAAAGGCGGCAAAACCTTGGGCAGGATGGTTCCGCGCCAGGAAAAGAGCAGCTTGAATACACTAGGTTGATCACGAACAATCATATTATTAGTATCATCAAAATTTTTTGTTGATCTTCAGTGTTAGCAGGTCTTTTGTCAATATTTGTCAGCATAATTGTGGCGTTTAAATCAGCCCCAGTTCAGCCAATGAGCAGGTTCCTTCTGGTGACACGATACAATGGTCAATCAGCTTGATTTCCAATAATTGACAGGCCGTTAGAATACGCCGGGTAAGCTCAATGTCGGCACGGGAAGGCTGAGCTATTCCCAAAGGATGATTGTGTGCAATCACGATGCTACTGGCATGTTGATGGATCGCATAGCGTAGCAATTGATTTGTAGAAATTTCACACGAATTAAGCGAACCGTAGAACATTTTTTTAAAGCTAATTTTTCTTAAATGCGCATCAAGGCAAAGTACCGCAAAAACTTCCTGCATTTCACCCAGTAATTCGAATTTCAAAAAATCCAGGAGTATTTTTGAATTGCTTAATTCTATTTTTTCCTGCTGTAAATGGGTGGAAATATAGCGTCGTCCCAATTCCTTCACTGCAATCAGTTGGGCATATTTGCTTACCCCGATACCATGAAACTGGCTTAAATCCTGAAGCTCGGCATCCAAAATAGAGTTCAGCCCACCAAAATGCTGCAATAACAGGCGGGATAGTTCCACGGCAGAATGTTGCTTGGAACCGGAGCGTAAAAAGATGGCCAGCAGTTCCGCATCTGACAGACTGGCAGCACCTTGTTGAGTCAGCCTTTCACGTGGACGTTCCTGTTCAGGCCAGTGTTTAATCGATAAATTCATTGTTTTTAGACTTTTTTGTTATTAGTAATGATTATTAACCAAGTTGCCGACTTGGGGATGACTTTATTTAATGCTATTGTGAGCGCCACTGCAACAGAAAGGTAGCCTGTTCGTGAGCTTCGATTTGAGTGTGATTCCAAATAAAAACATTGTTTTAGCGGTAACTGGTGGTATTGCGGCATATAAAAGTGCCATTTTGGTCCGTCGTTTAAAAGAGGCGGGCTTTAATGTCCGTGTGGTGATGACGCAGGGGGCGCAAGCTTTTATTACTCCGTTAACATTCCAGGCCTTGTCTGGAAATCCGGTACATACTGAATTACTCAATTCTGAAGCCGAAGCCGGCATGGGCCATATCGAATTGGCGCGTTGGGCTGACTTACTGCTGGTTGCCCCGGCAACTTGTGACACGTTGGCAAAGTTTGCGACAGGTTTGGCTGATGATTTACTCAGTACTTTATATCTGGCAACCAAAGCACCGGTTTGGGTAGCCCCGGCAATGAATCAGCAAATGTGGGCAGCCAAAGCCACACAGCGTAATTTAAATACCCTGGTGGAAGATGGCGTGCATGTGATTATGCCGGATGCCGGATCACAGGCCTGTGGCGATGTCGGTTTGGGACGTATGCCTGCACCGGAAGATTTAGCGCGACAAGTCACCGAATACTTCCACAAGGCGCAGCGTGCGATTGCAGAAAAGTTTGGCATGCTGGCCGGTAAACATGTAGTGATCACAGCAGGACCTACACGTGAAGCGATTGATCCAGTCCGTTATATTTCTAACCATAGTACCGGCAAGATGGGCTTTGCCCTGGCTGCGGCCTGTTATGCAGCAGGTGCAAAAGTCACTTTGATTGCAGGACCGGTCAGTCTGGATACCCCAAATGGTGTGCGCCGTATTAATGTACAGTCTGCAATGCAGATGCTGGAACATAGTATGGATCAGTTGGATAAAGGCTGTGACATCTTTATTGCCACGGCGGCGGTGGCGGATTACCGCGTGGCAGAAATTGCCGAGCATAAAATCAAGAAAGCCGGCGATGAACTGAATGTGGCTTTAATTAAAAATCCGGATATTGTGGCAACCATTGCCCAGCAACAAAAACGTCCATTTATGGTGGGATTTGCTGCTGAAACCCGCAATGTTGAAGAATATGCAGCGGGTAAGCTGGTGGCGAAAAAACTGGATATGATTGCCTGTAATGATGTTTCACGTCCTGACATCGGTTTTGCCTCTGATGAAAATGCCATGATTGTGTTCTTTGCTGAGCAGTATCAAATGCAGCAGCGAGATCTGGAAAAAGCATCGAAACAGGAAATCGCCCAGCAGCTGGTGGAAGCGATTCATGATGCATTGCATCATAAAATGCAGCCTGTTTAAAAAAAGCGAGACCATAGAATAAAATGCAACATTTCCGTTGCATTTTTTATGGCATCTACACTATGTTTAACGCTTAAAGTGCAAATGTTCAGAACAATTTAACTGTAACAATAAGCTTCTTATTTTTTGAAACGTATCTTTACAAGGACATCAACATGATCAAAAAAACTGTAGCCACAGTGATTTTTTCTGCCGCTTTGTCGTTCAGTAGCCTGGGTTTTGCCGGTGCGCTTGAACAAAATATGATGACGCTTGGAAAAAACTTTAAAATGTTTAACAAGGCTGATAATCAGAAGGATGCACTAAAAGCACTGGATAATATGAAGGCTGCTGCTTTAGATGCAAAAAAAGTGAAGTTAAAAGCTCATGATGTAAAAGCACCAAGCTCAGATACTTTATACAGTCAATTGCTGGTGGAGATTGAAAAAACCAGATTATTGGTTCAAAGTGGTAAATTGGATCAAGCCAAAGTAGAAGGCAAAAAAATTGCTCTGGTGAAAGATCAGGGACATGCGGTTTATAATCATCACTAATTTAATGTACATTTACCGTTTAAGGTTTGGAAGGGTGAAGTTAGATTAAGCACATCGTTTTATCTCGTGATTGTCAGATGAACTGTGTAAATCTTGCTTCAGCAAGCCTTATTCATAATTTAAATAAAAAATGCCAGCCCATTCAGCAATAGGCTGGCATTACTTTTTATGAGGATAGTTGCAATCAACTTGATGCTAGATGTGCCTGATTTTCTCTGACATACTCTTCAGTACGTTGCATGGCTTCCTGAATATTAATCAAGGCTGTTTCTACATCTTTTAGGGTTTTGGCATTGCCGCCACTTAAAGCCTGACGCCATTTACGTGCACCCGGCAAGTTCTGGAACAACCCGAGAATATGACGGGTGATAATCGAAAGTGGAGCACCTTCCTGCATGCGTTTAGCAATATACGGCATCATTTGCGCCATAATATCAAAACGGTCAGGCGCTTCCAGGTTCCATAATTGTCCCAGTTCAGCCAATAAATATGGATTGTGATAAGCCTCACGACCAATCATCACCCCATCGACATGTTTTAAATGCGCTTGGGTTTCGGCCAAGGTTTTGACCCCACCATTAATCTCAATCAGCAGGTTTGGACGGTCTTGTTTTAAACGGTGCACATCTTCATAACGTAAAGGTGGAACATCACGGTTTTCTTTCGGCGATAAGCCCTTAAGCAAGGCAATCCGGGCATGTACGATGAAATTGTCACAACCGGTTTTAGCTACGGTATCGACAAAATGCAGCATTTCTTCATAAGACTGCATGTCGTCAATACCAATACGGTGTTTGACAGTGACAGGAATATCCACGGCATTGCGCATTTCAGCAATACATTCAGCAACCAGGTCAGGTTCTGCCATTAAACATGCGCCAATTTTATTGTTTTGTACGCGGTCGCTCGGGCAGCCGACATTTAGGTTGACCTCATCATAACCCCAGTCTTGCGCCATTTTAGTACAGGTTGCCAAGTCTTTTGGATTTGAACCGCCAAGCTGTAGCACAATCGGGTGTTCTTCGTGGTTGTAGTCCAAATGACGTTCTGCACCACCAAATAGAATTGCACCAGTCGTCACCATTTCGGTGTACAGAATGATATTCGGATTAAACAGGCGGGCAAAAAAACGATAGTCACGTGTGGTCCAATCCATCATCGGCGCAACACTGATGCGAGGTTCTTTAGTGTTATCAATGGTTTTTTCAGTAATCATATTAAAAAACATACCTTTACAGTGTTGCTAATTTTGATCTATTTCGATTTTTTACGCCTTAATTCGCACTATTATTTTTGATATTTACGCCAAATTACGCCATTATAGCCTTAAGAAAACAATAAGGCGTAAATCATGGGAACAATTTCACAGCGCAAATTAGCCGATGGGACTATACGCTTTCGAGCTGAAATTAGAATAAGCCGTAAAGGGTTTGCAAATTTCAAGGAAAGTAAGACGTTTAGTTCTATGCGACTAGCTCAAAAATGGCTTGCAATGCGTGAAGAGGAAATCGAAGAAAATCCAGATATTTTGTTAGGTAGATCGGATGTGACGAATATCACTTTAGCCAATGCCATAGATAAATATCTTGATGAAGTTGGCAATGAATATGGTCGTACAAAAACCTATTGTCTTCGCCTCATCCAGAAATTTCCAATAGCACAATATATTATCACAAAAATTAAGCCAGCCGATATTTCAGAACATGTCGCTTTGCGTAAGGCTGGTTATGCCAAATTAGATTTAAAGCCAATAGCGACTAGTACGTTACAACATGAGTTATTGCATATTCGCGGTGTGTTATCTCACGCTCATACGATGTGGGATGTAAATGTTGATTTAGCAGGATTTGATAAAGCAACAGCACAATTACGAAAGACTCGTCAAATATCTTCGAGTGGTAAGCGTGATCGTTTGCCTACAACGGCCGAGTTAAAAAAACTGACAGAATACTTTTATCGGAAATGGCAAAAGCCTGTTTACAGTTATCCGATGCATTTGATTATTTGGTTCGCTATCTTTTCATGTCGGCGTGAGTCAGAAATTACGGAAATGCTATTAGCTGATTATGATGAAGATAATGAAGTGTGGAAAGTACGAGATCTAAAAAATCCTAACGGATCAAAGGGAAATCATAAAGAATTTAATGTGCTAGAACCTTGCCGAAAAATGATTGAACTTTTACAAGTGAAAAGTACAAGAAAACGTATGCTGAATCGAGGATATGATAAAGATCTTCTCATTCCGCTCAGTCCTAAAACGATTGGTAGTGAATTTAGAAATGCTTGTAAAATCTTGGGAATCGATGATTTACGTTTTCATGATTTAAGGCATGAGGGCTGTACCCGCCTTGCTGAGGAAGGTTTTACAATTCCTCAAATTCAGCAAGTGAGTCTACATGATTCTTGGGGGAGTTTGGAAAGATATGTATCTGTGAAAAAAAGGAAAAAGACAATAGAGCTAGATGAAGTGTTACCCCTCATTGGTGAAGAGTAACATGATCTTGAGCAGCATATTTATACTGTTGATCTAGGACATTGGCTAAATCTTTTACATGAACAAAGTATGGAGCTTTTTGGCTTTTATCTAGTCGGAAGCAAGAAAATGGGAAATCCTGATTTCTTGCTTTTTCTAACATTTTTACTTTACTGAGATGAGGGTAGTAATCCTTGACTACGTCATCTAGTTTTACTGTCGTGCTGCGATAGCGCATAAATAAGTAATCGGATGTGGAAAGTTGTAGAGCACTATTCATGAATTGATCCCTGTCATTTCAGTTGATGTGCTTACAGTAAATTTAATGGAATTTAAAAAGTAGAGCAGTACGCGCATCTAAAAATATAGTAGTATTATGCTATCTAATCATCTGTATTTTAGAAAATTATGAATGATAAAGAATTATCAAGCTTAGAGCTGCTTGAGCAGGACATATGGTTAAACTTTTGCTACTCCTATCAGTGTGAATTGGATGATGAGTCAATAGCAACGGAGAATCAATCATACATAGATAAAAAAGAAAAAATCATAAAAAGAATGCAGCAGAATGATTTTGCAGTCAGTGAGCTCATGGCTTTTCGTCAAGAAATGATGGGAGAAACTATTCCTTTTAAGCCATCACAGCTTGCTGAGCTTTTAACACAGCTTAATACATTAAGGGTTGAGGCGAACCATTTGCCTGTAAAAATGTTTCAAAGGAAATATTCAGATATTTTAATTACCTACGTACAGGTTTTGGGTGGGGTGGAATTTATCCAAAATATTAAGCTTGCCCGAAGTGCAAAGGCAATCCTTGCTGTTAAAGCTCGCTATGAAAAACATTTATACCCAAGACGTGAAATTCTATATCGTATTTTACGGCAGAAAGTGGCGAGTCGTGGCAAATGGAAGAGCCTGAATCAAGCAGTTAATTTTGTGCTTGATGATTTGGTCAAAGCTTTTGAAGTTTACGATGTTGAATGGCTCCAGTCTGAACTTGTGCGTAAGCAAAAATTGCTCAGGGAATTGGAGCAGCAGAGTAAGCAGTTAGTGACGCATGCTAAAGCTGAGTCAAATAGTGTGCGAAGAAAGCCAGCATCAATAGCGAAAAAAATAGAAAAATTACAGCTAGAACTTAAAAACCTTAATCAGATACTTAAGGCAGAATATCCGTCTAAAGAGATGGAAAAGTTCGGGTATAAAATGCCATACAGTGGTGGGTACATTGCCGAAACTATTATCCATGAGCTCCGAACCCAGCCTACGATCCTGTCGGAAATAATACTTTAATTAATTCTTAGTATTTCTTTTTAATGGATTCCATTGCTCTTCACGTAAATGTAAATATTCAGCATTAGTTTTTATGGTGGGGTATTCAGTATCAGAGTGCTCTTCAGGTGGATTCTCAGAGACAGGGCATTCATGGGGAGTTGACAAACCTTTTGTATAACCTGAAGGTTTAATCGGTGTAATGGTATTTTCATGAAAGATTGGACTAGTACTTACATTAAGTGGGATTACTTCATCAGAGGCTGGTTTTAAAGAAGCTTTAATGTTGAGTATTTCATCTTCAAGTCTATATTTTAGTTCAGTAATGATTTCAGCTTGTGCTGCTTCTTTTTCAATTTTATCAAAAGACTCGTAGATGCGATCAATATCATCTTGAGTTGAAATATGTTGATCAAGAATTTTTAATTTTAGTGTAGTAAAAATCCATTGATTGAATAAATATTCTTGAATTTTCTTGTCATAAGCTTGTTGCATTTTTAACTTCTCTTCTGATTTTTTGTTAAGTAATGCTTCATCATTTTTTGCCTTTTTAAGTTGTTCTTGTAAGTCTTCAACCTTCAATTTTAGCTTAAATGTGTCTTCATCAAAATTTTTAATCACATGCTCAAGCGTTATGGAAGTGTTGCCACGTTCTAGCTTTCTTTTGATGTTTTCTAATTTTGATTTGGTATCCGTACTTATTCTTGCTTGCAAATGACCCTTTGATTTGTGATTTTTTTGGTACTTAAACTCTCTAAATTTTTTACGAATGAGCTCATAGACCTGTTTTGAAACGGTCAGTATTTCCTTTGATTTTAGCGTAGCTACTTCAGCAGATGGACCTAGATTATTTTGTTGTGCACTTGAGATATAAAATTCGTAGGGATATTTTAATTTCCATTTTTCTGCATTGTTTCTGATGAATTTTTCTTTAAGCTCGCGATCATCTTGAATCCAGATAGAAAGTTGTTCGTAGGGTCTTGCCATATTTTTATCTTTATGGAATTAATAACTTGCTAAATATTAACTTAGTATTATATAAATGTTAACTAAAATATTAAGTTAATATTAATCCGAATATTAATAGTAGTGCCTTTTGCTTTCTAGTCGCCTTTAGTGCCTATAGCTTTGGATAAAAATGGGGGAATAGAGTGAATTTATCTAAATCTAAGGTCTCACTATTTTTGCTGATTCATGACTATTCACCGATCTCTTTAAGTCCTCAAGCAAGGTGGCTACTGCTTAAACTCATAGCTGAGTTCAGAATAGGAGACGCCATTGCATCCATAAAAAATATGGCGAAGATATTTCATATCAATGAAAAAAAAATTAAGGAATGTATTGCTGAGTTGGTAGACCATGGAATTTTAATCCAAGGAGTAGATGGGCTAACTTCTGACAAAAAGAGTTATATCGATTACGACCTATTCTTAGGTTGTATGAATGCAAAAAAAATTAAACCACTGACACTAGAAAAGTGGTTTCATCAAACAGCAAGAGCAGATAATTTTCCTCTTATAGGGCTTTTTCAACATCTCGTTGAAAACAGACTAGATGATTTTTATATGCATCATTTGCAACATACGTCATCTAGATTGTCGGGGATCTTAGATTTTAAGTCTGCTTTAGTGCTCATGGTATTGGTTAGAAATAGTAATCAATTTGGAGTTATCAATGAGTGCGGAATCCACAAAATAAAGCACAAAACAGGTATGTCTAAAGATGCCATTTTTAGATGCATCAAAATGCTAGAAATTCATGGTGTGATTAGAATACGAGTTGATGGTGTGCTTTCCAGTAAAATTATAAGAGTGTCTAATCCATTTTATATGCTGAATTTATCACATGAAATCTGGCAGGAAAAAGCAACTTATGGACGGTATCTCATAATTCAATATCCAGAGCCACACTCCTTTGAGGTGCAGCAGGTTGCAGGTTTATTGCAATTTTTAGAGAGCAAAAAAGCTACGTTAACAAGGATTTTAACGATTAACGATGCTTATCAGGTTTTTGTAAACCTTTTCACAAGAATGCCAGACTTGATCGCTGCTACAAAGGGATTGACGATTGAGATGGTTAAGGAGGATTCTTCAATACCTGAACATGAACGGTTTGAATATCGATTTATAATACATCTGTTGTCACTTTTTCTTGAGATGCCAAATGATCATGATAGCAGTCAATGGCTTAGAGATTTAATTGAGTTTTTCCCACAAAAAAATTCAAAGACACATTTGAATGGGGTAATTTCTTTATTAGGATTTCTTCAGTGCCATTTAGAACAATGGTGTGCCCAGATTTACAATGATCTGTCTAGAGCTCAGGCATTATCTACAGGTGGAGATTCTGTAGATTTACATGATTTGAAAAAAATGGCAGGTCGATTGCAATTGAATACTTTGTTGAAATTTGCTGAAGATGATCCATCTGAAACATCTGATCGTATTGCTCTGAGTAACAGTAATCTTTTATCAATGTTAGGTCTGATGATGACCTTGATCGCGAAGAATCAGCTTTATCCATTTTTAACGTATTTAGGCTTAAAAGAACAATTCAGTCAATTTTGTATTGTTCCTCGTCATGCGAAGCAAACACAATATATTTGTATTTTTATGCCATTTCCAAGTCAAGTCTCGAATCAATTTACCAAAATTACTTTAGATGAAAACCTTGCATTTGTATCTGAGCAAGAAATTTTGCAAGATGAAAGGCGTAATCATTTTTTTAGTGAATCTATTCAACCGAGCCTCAAAGAACTACAGGATTTTGGCTTGCTGCCTGAGAACTGCCTAGCTTTAGATCATTTTGCTATTTCTAGAAATAAGATCAAAACTAAGGCGTAACTTTAGCTTCTGCAACATTCCCATATTTTGGTTGTTATCGTTGTATGGGACTATGGTGCAATCGTTAGATCAGAAGGACTTGCTTAACAGGTAATATATATTATTAACTATAAGTAATATATAGATAATATATTAAACATAAACAATATCTTATCTAGTTAGGTGAGTACTGTGATTCACTTAGCTCGGTATAGCCCATACTCAAATGGGCTATACATCATGTATCAATGACACAGTGTTAAAATATTCAGAACTAACCCTATAGTATGTTCCAACGTCTATGAACCTATTCAGCTAAGCAGGATGACTACAACATCCTGCTACAGAATCAAGATCAGTAAAATTTTACATCTCTCTCTTAGATATGAACCTTATGTTTCGAGAGAGAATCCAAATGTACCAGAATATTCAATATGATCAGCTTTACCATGAATCAGAAGTACTGGCAGGAGTAGATCATTTCATTCAAGAAGTTTGCTTAGGTAGTTATGATCTATATCTTGAAAACCTGATGATAGACCTACAAAAATTAGTTAAGTCATTTAAGCCAATCTATAACGCTAATTTTTTCTATTGTAATACAGTGCAGATATTCATTGAGGTTGTGAACATCGTTGATCGCACACTCAGTCTAATGCCACAGGCAGACCATGATTGTATAGTCTGTTTTGATGATATGACAGTCTGGCATATTCTGACTTATATCCAATCATTATCAGGCTGTGTAAAACAGCAACTGATTGATTTTCAACAACGTGAATTAGAGAATCAGCATAGCCTTTTTGATTATACATCCACACTCATTCATCATTATGCGAGAACACTGGTGGTTCGAGTGGATTTATCTATTAAGAAAGAATATCAAGCCTTATACAACATCCAAGTGTTCAATAAAGCGCTAGAAACATTGCTACGGCGTATAGCCGATCAAGATACTTGTTTTAGTGGGTTATATGGTTATGCATGGGCATTAGAGCATGGGGTTAGTAAGGGCTACCATTGCCATCTTTTGCTTATGTACGATGGAAATATGCATCAATGTGGTTTTGAAATGGGGCAGTGGGTAGGTGAGTGCTGGAAGCAGATTACACACGGATATGGTTATATTTTTAACTGTAACCATTCCGACTATATGGCGATCTATGAAGCGATGGGGACTTTAGGGATTGGTATGATTCATCGTAACAATGCCAGTGAAGTCTATAACTTTCTTAATTATATTGTCCCTTATTTGGTGAATGGCGAAAAAGAGCAGCAACACCCAAGGGTGAAAGACAAGTCGAATATGCGTAGCTTTGGCAGAGGGGTAGTCGATTCAAAAAATCGAAGAGGTTTATAAATTATTGACTTTTCAATAGAGAACACAACTATCAGCAGTGTTCTCTATAGGGTCGGGTTTGAGATTAAAATGATAAATTTACATTGCCTTGATCTGTAATCATTTCAGCTTCAAGTACCTGATCACAAGGGTATCTGAGTAAATGGAAAACGGTGGAGCTACTATAGCTCAAAATTTTTTTAAGTCTTAATCAAGCTAGTTTGTAATTTCATATAAGTGATTCTTTCTTTCGCAGGCTTTTCAAGTAACTCTACATGAATTGAATATTGGAACAAGTTTTTTGCAGGTAGTCTGATTTTCTCAAAAAATGGAACTTGATCTTGCTTTATCCGAAACTCTTTCAGACCATTGTTAATCTCATTGAGATAATTGCGGTACTGACTCATCAAGCCTAAATATTGGCGATGGCTATCTTCAATCAAAATTTGAGAAAACTCATTTTGATTTAGGCGATGTGAAAGAATAAATTCTAGATGCATTCCAATAGGTAATATTTCCATCATTTGTTGGATAAATTGCATAATTAGCTCAACATGTTGCTGTGAACTAAGTTTTTGGGTTTGTACTAAACTTAGTAGGTTTCCAATAAAGGAGATTAAATGGTTTTTAAGCTGTATAGAGGATGACAAAGTATTATTGGCTAACTGATTAACATCTGTAAGTGGGGTTCTGTTGTCTAGTAATAGTTTAAAAGTCTGTAATAAAGCTAAATACTCGCTCGTTTTGTCTGTATAAAATAAAATGTTTTGTTCTCTGATATCCTGAGAAACCTTCAAGACGCACTGTTTTACAGCCTCAATTTTTTTACTTAAAATTTGAGTTTGGATTACCATTGCTACCATTAACGTCGCAGTAGAAATAGCTTGAGCTGCAACAATTGTGGTTTGCAATGTTGATTGCAAAGAGCCTAATCCTTGAACAAAAGTTTCAACACCTACAGAACTGACTTCTTTTAAAGGAATATGTTGAATAATGCCTACATGTTCGAGCCCCTTTTTCCAGTAGGCAACACCATCTCTAAAAATCACCTGGTCATTTGCTATAGCTTCTAAAAGCTCTTTTGAAAATTTTTCAATGTCGTAACTAAATAATTTATCTATCATGCTGATACCTTAGAACTCATTGTAGTTATTTTTATTTTCTTCATGCTTAATCCTCATCATCGCAACAATACAAGCAGCAGGTATTGTGACGCGATAAGCTGGAGCCGTAATATCTTTTGCAGTTAGAGGTAATGTTGCGGCTGCAACGAATGGATTTACCTTAATAAAATTTTTAGCCATATTTAATCCAGCTAAAAGTCCACCAGCTGTACCTGAAGCGGTTCCACCTCCAAGACTATTTTTAATCGTTTTAAGAGGGCTTTCTTTAATTGAGGTTAGTCCTAAGTATCCTTTTTCTTTCAATTTTTTATTAATGAAGTCCAGCTCATTAAGTTGAGTGATTCGACCAAAAAGGGTTCTTAGTACTTTTTCTTCAAGAAGACTGATATCAGAAGTATCTTTATGGAAATCTACACCTGTTTTTTTTGCAACATCTTCTAGTAGTTCACGATATACAACCCCTTTTCCTCTGACAAGGTTGACTACTGTATCTCCGCCAAATAGTTGAATTTCAGCAGCAATTGCTTTCCAGCTATTTTTATATAAATCGTCTTCAGTTGAGTACATGCTCATGTTTTTAACAAGTGTGCTTTTTAGCCCCCCTGTCCATTGTTCTGTACCTTCACTATCAGCGATTAGAGTATTTGACAATAACTTAAGATCTTGAAAATCACAATATTGTAGAAATGCTAGATCAGGATCTTCGCGAAATTTTGCTTCTGTTGCCATATGAAGTGTTCTCTTTATTACAAAATTTAAGTAAAGCTATTAGGGTGGGCAGTTTTTTAATTTAGGCGATAAAATTGATCTACCATACTAATAATATTAGAAATTTAATTTAAGTGTATCATTAAAAAATTATTAAAATTAATGTAATATTCAAAAGGATTGAATTAGAAAAAGCATAGTTGAAAAGATGGATAGAGATGATTTGATGAGTTTATTTAATAAAGCTCAAAATGGTGATATAGAGGCACTTTTTACATTGGGGCAATGCTTTCTAGTTGGAGAGGGTGTAGAAGAAGATAGTGAAACAGCTGCATCTATGTTTGCAGAGGCAGCTACCGGGGGGCATGCTGAAGCACAATATATGTATGGTTTAATGAACCGTTACGGGCAAGGTATTGATCAGGATTTTGAGGAAGCTGGATATTATTTTAATCAAGCCGTACAGCAAGGATATATAGAAGCAAACATTGAATTGGCAAAACTATTTTTATATGGATTAGGGGTAGATGAAGATTGTGACATTGCAGCAGCTTTGTTAATAGAAGCAGCTGATCATGGTTATAGCGAAGCAAAAGTTGAATTAGGTCTTATGTATGCTAAGGGTATATTCTTTGATAAAGATCCTAAACTAGCTGCAAAGTATTTTGGGGAGGCTGCCGAAGATGGAGATGCTAAAGGGCAGCTACATTTAGGTATGATTTTTAAGTTTGGTGTCGGTGTACCTAAAAACTATGAAATCGCAGCTTCACTATTTAAAAAAGCTGCGGCTCAGGGTGAAGAACAAGCCAATATTGAATTAGGTTTGCTATATGCTGAAGGCAATTTATAAATTTTCAATAAACTCATTTAAGATATAAGTTTATATAAATTAATATTTAATTAACCACAGGGGGAATCGTATGGGATTTTGGGATAAAGTTAAAGAATCAGCTAATAAAATTGCTGAATCAGAAAGTTGGGCAGCAATTAAAGAAACAGCTTCAAATGTTGGATGCAAAGTGGGTGTGCATTCAGGTAAACCTCAGCATGTTGAAGGGCAGCCTCAATGTTATATGGAATATACTTGTGATAAGTGTAATCAGCTAATTATTAAACAAAAACATAAGTTTCCAAGCAAATCGGATGCCAAATATCATAGCAATCGTTCATGTGAAAAGCGTTTAAAGTGTGAGTATTGTGATGCCGTTGAAACAGTTACAGTGCACGAGCATTGGAATTCTAAAGGGGTAGATGGTTATTGTAATAATGTTGAAAAATGTGCTCGTTGTCATACAGAACGTAAAAATGGCAAGCACCACAGCTTTATAAGAAGAGGCACGCAAGGGTCTAAGATTGTAGTGGAATGTATTAATTGTAGACATACTGAATTAAAAGATACTTGGAATTAAATGACTCCAAATTATTTCAGATACATAACATCCTAATGAGAATCATGAAGCTCTTTCGAGTACACATGAAAATATGAAATTAAAGCCTGTCATCGTACAGGCTTTTTTATGCCCTGAATTTAGGAGTCGAGTCATGAGCTTGAATTGCCCCTTTTGTCATTCAACCGAAATCATGATTGTTGAAGCAAACATACAACAAGCAAATTCAACATTATCAAATCTTGCATCACCCGCAGCATTAGGTGCCTTAGGCACAACTGTTGCGAAGTCTTTGAATTTGCCTCCCATCGTTGGAGGAATTGCAGGAACTGTACTCGGTGGTTTGTTTAATTCTTTTACAGAACAAAGCACACCTCCACAGCAAAGTTTGTGCTTCTGTCATAACTGCTACCAAAAGTTCCCCACTCAATATCTGAATTAAAAATAGATCCAATTTTTAGCATTATTTTAAAAAGGAATAAAACTATGGCACATCAACTTGAACAAATGGCTTATGTCGGTGAAACCCCTTGGCATGGACTAGGGAATCAACTAAGTCAAAACCAACCGATTGAAATCTGGGCACAGCAGGCAGGCATGGACTGGCGTATCGAGTCATCCAATGTCAGTTATATGGCACAGAATGAACGTGGGCAAAGCATCATCATGCCGTATGAAGAACAGCGTGTACTGTACCGTTCTGATACCCATGCACCTTTGTCAGTGGTCAGTCAACGTTTTCAGGAAGTCCAACCTCGTGAGATCTTAGAGTTCTATCGTGATCTAACTGAACAATCAGGCTTTGAATTGGAAACCGCAGGCGTGCTTAAAGGTGGCAAGAAATTCTGGGCGCTGGCACGGACAGGACAAAGTTCAGCACTAAAAGGAAAGGATGTCAGTAATGGCTATATTCTTCTTGCAACTGCATGTGATGGAACACTGGCGACAACAGCACAATTTACTTCCATCCGTGTCGTCTGCAACAACACTTTGGCGATTGCTTTACGTGGTCAGAACAGTAGTGCAGGTGTAGTGAAGGTTCCGCATAGCACCAAGTTTGATGCGGATAAGGTCAAGCAACAATTGGGTGTATCAGTACGTGCATGGGATGAACATATGTACGAGATGAAACAACTCAGTCAGCGTAAAGTCACCCAAGGAGAAGCAGCTGCTTTCTTTGATGCGGTGTTCAACAACACCAGCATGAGTGTGGCAGATCAGGAGGACAATATTATTCAGTTCTACCGTGATGTTGCAACTCAGGCAGCACATGCAAATACCAAGGAAAAAGCTGAACCTAATGCCAAGGCGATGACTAAAGCAATGGACATGTTTAATGGTCAGGGACGTGGTGCAGAGTTGAGTTCAGCTAAAGGAACGGCTTATGGATTACTGTGTTCAATTACAGAATTTATTGATCATGAACGACGTGCTATGAGTACAGATCATCGACTCGATTCAGCTTGGTTTGGTGCAGGAGCAGCGATCAAGCAACGTGGACTCGAACAGGCTTTGCGTATGGTTTTATAGCGTAGAAATTTGAGTTTCTTGCAATGGAAAGTTAGACCTATCCTTTAGATTTTAAAGCCAAATTTACATTTTAAAAATAATTAAACCACATCTTCGGGTGTGGTTTTTTTATGCCCTTTATTTGCCATCACCCATATAAAAATGAGGAAGCAAGATATGAATACAGCAATATTAAACCCATCCATTCAACAAGCCAGTAAACCCTTTATTGCCCCAAAATTGTTTACTGCAAAACGCTTGGTCAATACCAAAAATATGACTCAATCTGACTGGCTTGAAGTCAGACGACAAGGCATTGGCGGTAGTGATTGTGCAACAGCCTGTGGATTGAATCCCTATATGTCGATGTTGGAACTTTGGATGATCAAGACAGGACGAGTCAAACAATCGATTGAAGATGAAAGCACAGGTCATGCCCCTTTATATTGGGGCAAACAACTTGAACCTTTGGTCGCTGAATACTACAGCATGCATACCAACAACAAAGTCCGTCGTATCAATGCCGTACTACAACATCCTGATGAGGATAAGCATTTTATGCTGGCTAACTTAGACTACTCCGTTGTTGGTAGCAATGAAGTCCAAATTCTGGAATGCAAAACAGCAGGTGAGTACGGCGCAAAACTTTGGCGAGATGGCGTGCCTTTATATGTATTGTGTCAGGTACAACATCAATTAGCAGTGACAGGTAAACGAGCAGCACATGTTTGTGTGCTGATTTGTGGACATGAAACCAAAATCTTCAAAGTGACGCGCTCTGAATCTGTGATCAAACATATCATCAATGCAGAACGTTACTTCTGGGAGTGTGTGGAAAAAGACACACCACCTGATGTGGATGCCAGTGAATCGGCAGCTAAAGCCATACAGCAGCTTTATCCACAACATATTCCGTTGACTGTTGAAGACTTGAGTCATAACGAACAAGCCAATCAATTGTTTGCTCAACTGATTCAAGAAAAGCATCACATTGAACAGCATCAAAACAACTTTGATGAAACTAAGCATCAAATCCAGATGTTGATGAGGGATGCTGAACGAGCAACCTTTGCCAATGGTTCGGTGACGTGGAAGAAATCCAGAGATTCAATCAGTTTAGACAGTAAAGCCTTACTCAAACTTCATCCTGAAATGCTTGAGCAGTTTCCACAAAGTAAAGCAGGGACACGACGTTTTCAGATCTATACCGATGACTGAATCCATCGTGTCGATATTTCCAATCTTCCCAAAAGCGCAAAAAACCACCCCGATCCACCGACTCCCGAAGGAGCGGTGGACTAATAATGGCGGTCTTTGCATTTCATCTGATCTTTAAACGGTTTTGTATTTGCTTATATAACAAAGGGTTAACAGTAGAATTTTATTTAGAGGAAAACTATTATGATTAAAGGCTTAGCGATTACACCACCGATCCTTGGACGTATCAGTATTGGTAAAGTCGTTGAAAAGAACGGTAAACGTCTGCCAGAAAAGGACGACCAATTTACCATTACCAGTCAAATTCAAAGCAAGGATGGGTGGATCAAACATCCTCTCGATGAGCAATTACGCAGTAAAGCACCGAATCAAAAACTCCGTACCATTCCAGTACGGATGATCTTCAATGATCCTGAGCTGAATCTAAGGGCTGAGTACACCTTGTTTGACCGTCAAACAGGACGGCCTGTCTGTGTAGGCAATGGTGAAACCTGTCAGCGACTCACCAATCAAGGCGTTGAGCAGCATCCCTGTCCCTCACCTGATTTATGTCCTTTAGCTCAAGGAGGCAATTGCAAGCCCTATGGTCGACTGCATGTTAATTTAGATGAGTCGGATGAACTGGGAACATTTATCTTTAGAACCACTGGCTTTAACAGTATCCGCACATTAGCTGCACGACTCAGTTATTACCATGCTGCATCGAATGGTCTGCTGTCATGTCTACCATTGCAACTCACCTTAAGGGGAAAGAGTACTACGCAAAGCTATCGTACACCTGTGTATTACGTGGATTTAACACTCAGAGATGGGATTCATTTACAGGATGCGATTCAAACAGCCAAGGAGATTGATCAGCAAAGTAAAGCAGCAGGGTTTAATCAAAGTGCGCTTGATCAGATGGCACGGCGTGGTTTTGCCAATGCACAGTTTGAGATGGATATAGAGGAAGGTGTAAATGTAATGGAGGAGTTTTATGCGAATGAAAATTCTGAAGTTGAACAAGTACAGCCTGAATCGAGAGCCAAGACCAAGCCTAAGTTTAATCAAGATGATGGATTTGTGCAGGATATTCAGCAAGGTTTGCAAGGTAGCGTTAGGGTGGTGAATTGAGACTGTTTAATTACAGAATCGATAAACTTGGGAGCTTCGGCTCCCTTTTATTTTTTATATCTGCCTGAGGCTTAATGAATAAGTGGATAATCAAGTCTAATTATTGATTTATCTTGTATTTGAATATTAACTTATAGGTTAATATTCGTTTTAACTTTGATTCTTATTTTTTTACAGGATTTGTAAATGACCAGTACCCAACAACGCGCAGCACTGCAACGCCAAATCTGGCAGATCGCCAACGATGTCCGTGGCGCAGTTGATGGTTGGGACTTTAAACAATATGTCTTGGGTACGCTGTTTTATCGCTTCATTAGTGAAAATTTTGCCAGTTATATCGAAGGCGGTGACGACAGCATTAAATATGCCGAACTTTCTGACCAAGTTATTACTACAGATATCAAAGACGATGCGATTAAAACCAAGGGCTACTTCATTTACCCAAGTCAATTGTTCGGAAATATTGCTAAAAATGCGAATAATAACGAGAGTCTGAATACTGACTTAGCTGCTATCTTTGCTGCCATTGAAAGTTCTGCCAATGGCTACCCATCTGAGCAGGACATTAAAGGCCTATTTGCTGACTTTGATACCACGAGCAACCGTTTGGGTAATACTGTCAAAGATAAAAATATCCGCTTGGCTGCTGTGCTCAAGGGCGTAGCAGGGTTAGATTTTGGGGATTTTCAAGGCAGTCACATCGACCTGTTTGGTGATGCTTACGAGTTTCTCATCTCGAACTACGCTGCGAATGCAGGCAAATCAGGTGGGGAGTTTTTTACCCCGCAGCATGTATCCAAGTTGATTGCCCAGCTTGCTATGCACAAACAAACCAGTGTCAACAAAATTTATGACCCTGCTTGTGGTTCAGGTTCATTGCTTTTGCAAGCCAGAAAGCACTTTGATGCCCACATTATTGAAGATGGTTTTTTTGGACAAGAGCTCAATCACACGACCTACAACCTTGCGCGTATGAATATGTTCTTGCATAACATCAACTACGACAAGTTTAATATCCAGTTAGGTGATACGTTAATCGCCCCGCACTTTGGCGATGATAAACCATTTGATGCTATCGTCTCTAACCCACCGTATTCGGTGAAGTGGATTGGCTCGGACGACCCAACCTTAATCAATGATGAACGCTTTGCCCCAGCAGGTGTGCTCGCTCCCAAATCTAAAGCTGATTTTGCCTTTGTGCTTCATGCCTTAAGTTATTTATCTGCTAAGGGTCGAGCAGCCATTGTGTGCTTCCCTGGTATTTTTTACCGAGGTGGTGCTGAGCAGAAAATTCGCCAGTATTTGGTAGATAATAATTATGTCGAAACGGTGATTTCACTTGCGCCGAACTTGTTTTTTGGCACCACCATCGCTGTGACGATTCTGGTTATATCTAAACATAAAACTGACAATACGACCCAGTTTATTGATGCCAGTGGGCTATTCAAAAAAGAAACCAATACCAACACTCTGACCGAGGAACACATCGGGCAGATCATGCAGGTGTTTGACAGCAAAGTGAATAAAGAACATTTTGCCCAATCTGTACCTTTTGATGCCATCAAATCCAACGATTACAATCTGTCAGTCAGCAGTTATGTTGAAGCCAAAGACACGCGTGAACAGGTCGATATTACTCAGTTAAATGCCGAGCTAAAAACCACGGTAGCTAAAATTGATCAACTTCGTAAAGAGATTGATTTGATTGTAGCGGAGATTGAAGGGGAGGAAATGGCATGAGCAATACGGATTTTATGCAAAAGCTACTTGATGGCGCACAGGTGGAGTGGAAAGCGGTTTCAGAAATATTTCATTTGAAAAATGGCTATACACCATCGACATCAAAAAAAGAATTTTGGGAAAACGGTTCTGTTCCATGGTTTAGGATGGATGACATCCGCGAGAATGGTCAAATCCTTGGTGACTCATTACAAAAAATCTCAGAAAGTGCCGTAAAAGGGGGGAAATTATTTCCCGCCAATTCTATCATAATTTCAACATCGGCAACGATTGGTGAACATGCTTTAATTACTGTTCCATATTTGGCGAATCAAAGGTTTACCAATTTAAGTCTGAAAGATAGCTATGTAAAAACCTTTGATATGAAGTTTATTTTTTACTACTGTTTTTTATTGGCAGATTGGTGCAAGAAAAACACAACAATGTCAAGCTTTGCTTCTGTAGATATGGATGGTTTCAGGAAATTTCAAATCCCCATTCCATGCCCAGAAAATCCGCAAAAATCACTTGAAATTCAAGCCGAAATTGTACGGATTTTGGACGCATTTACCGCTATGACTGCGGAGCTGACTGCGGAGCTTAAACTAAGAAATAAACAATATCAATATTTTAGAAGTAAATTATTGATATTTGATATGGGCAAAGCACAATCGTCTTCGGACGAGATCGGACGGCGGATAGAGGTTGAGTGGAAGACGTTGGGGGATATTGGTGAGTTTACTTATGGATATGCAGCGAAAGCTCAAGATTTTGGAAATGTCCGTTTCGTTAGGATTACAGATATAAATACGAGTGGTAAATTGATATTAGATGAACCAAAGTATGTTGATATTTCTGATGAAAATGAAAAATATCTGCTAAAGAAAAATGATTTGCTCATGGCTCGAACAGGTGCAACTTTTGGAAAGACAATGATTTTTGAGGAGGGCTATCCTGCGATTTATGCTGGATTTTTAATTAAATTGAGCTTGGATGAAAAAATCGTTAATCCAAAATATTATTGGCATTTTGCACAAAGCGACTTATTTTGGGATCAAGCTAATAAATTAGTTTCAGGTGGAGGGCAACCGCAATTTAATGCCAATGCTCTGAAACAAGTCAAATTACCTATTCCACATCCAAAAAATGTTAATAAATCGTTAGCCGAGCAACTACTTATAGTATCTATTCTTGACAAATTTGATGCTTTGGCCAGCTCCCTAAGCGAAGGTTTACCCCGTGAAATTGAGTTACGCCAAAAGCAATATGAATATTACAGGGATTTGCTGTTGAATTTTCCTAAGCCAGAGGTAGAGGCTTAATATTGATAAGTCATTAACGTGTATTCAGATTATTGGTTGGCAAAATAGATAAAATTTATAAAGGATACCGAGAGTAGTAAAGCACTCGGTTTAAGGTAGCAACATGACTCATTACAAAACCATTGCTGAATTAAACAACTTCATTGTTTTAGATAAATATAACAAAGAATGGCAAGCTGCGGATAGCTACCAAAGCGAAGGTGATTTGGAGCGAGAGTTTATTCAGGACTTGGTCAATCAAGGCTATGAATACCTACCTGCTTTAAATAATCCTCAAGCCATGCTTGCGAATGTGCGTGAGCAGTTGCAAGTACTGAATAACACGCATTTCTCAGACGGCGAATGGTTACGTTTTGTTGAAACCTATTTGGATAGACCGAGCGATAGTATTATTGATAAAACTCGCAAAATTCACGATGACTATATCCATGATTTTGTCTTTGACGATGAGCGTATTCAAAACATCTATCTTTTAGATAAAAAGAATATTGCCCGTAATAAAGTGCAGGTGATTAAACAGTTTGAACAAAAAGGCAGTCATGCAAACCGCTACGATGTCACCATTTTAGTGAATGGCTTGCCTTTAGTACAGATCGAGCTAAAAAAACGTGGCATCGCCATTCGTGAAGCCTTTAATCAGGTACACCGCTACAGCAAAGAAAGTTTTAATAGCGAAAACTCGCTCTATAAATATTTACAGCTGTTTGTCATTTCCAATGGAACAGATTGTCGCTACTTTGCCAATACGACGACACGCAATAAAAATAGCTTCGACTTCACCATGAATTGGGCAAAGGCCGATAACAGTCTAATCAAAGACCTGAAAGACTTCACGGCTACTTTTTTCCAAAAAAATACCTTGCTGAATGTGCTGCTGCATTACTCCGTATTTGATGTCAGCGATACCTTGTTAGTGATGCGTCCTTATCAGATTGCTGCGACTGAGCGCATTTTGTGGAAAGTTCAAAGTTCATATCAAGCCAAAAACTGGAACAATACTGAAAGTGGTGGTTTTATTTGGCATACCACGGGTTCAGGCAAGACCTTGACCAGTTTTAAAGCAGCACGTTTAGCAACTGAGCTGGATTTTATTGAGAAGGTTTTTTTTGTGGTAGACCGCAAAGACCTTGACTACCAGACCATGAAAGAATACCAACGTTTTTCGCCCGATAGTGTCAATGGTTCGGATAGTACCACAGGCTTAAAACGTAACTTGGATAAAGACGATAATAAAATCATTGTCACCACCATCCAAAAACTGAATAACCTGATGAAAAGCGAATCTGACTTGCCGATCTATAACAAGCAAGTGGTGTTTATTTTTGATGAATGTCATCGCAGCCAGTTTGGTGAGGCACAGAAAAATCTGAAGAAGAAGTTTAAAAAGTACTATCAGTTTGGCTTTACGGGTACGCCTATTTTTCCACAAAATGCCCTTAGTGCTGAAACCACTGCCAGTGTATTTGGGCGTGAGTTGCATTCTTATGTCATCACCGATGCGATTCGTGATGAGAAAGTGTTGAAGTTTAAAGTGGACTACAATAATGTACGCCCACAGTTTAAAACCATCGAAACCGAACAGGACGAGAAAAAACTCAGTGCCGCGGAAAACAAACAAGCCTTATTGCATCCCGACCGTATTCGTGAGATTAGCCAGTATATCCTGAATAATTTCCGTCAGAAAACTCACCGCTTGCAAGCGAGTAGTAAGGGCTTTAATGCCATGTTTGCCGTCAGTAGTGTAGAAGCAGCCAAGCTGTATTATGAGTCACTCAACAACCTGCAAAAAAATAGTGACAAGCCTTTAAAGATTGCCACTATTTTTTCCTTTGCAGCCAATGAGGAGCAAGATGCCGTAGGCGATATTCAGGATGAAAGTTTTGATGTCTCAGCTATGAACAGCAGCGCAAAAGAGTTTTTAAATGCGGCAATTGCGGACTACAACACATTGTTTAAAACCAACTTTAGTGTTGATAGTAAGGGTTTTCAAAATTATTACCGTGATCTTGCCAAGCAAGTTAAAGCCAAAGAAATCGATTTGCTGATCGTGGTAGGGATGTTCCTGACCGGATTCGATGCACCTACGCTGAACACCTTATTTGTAGATAAAAATCTGCGCTATCACGGTTTAATGCAGGCCTATTCGCGTACCAATCGTATTTATGATGCCACCAAAACATTCGGCAATATTGTTACTTTCCGTGATTTAGAGCAAGCGACCATTGATGCGATTACTTTATTTGGTGATAAAAACACTAAGAATGTGGTGCTAGAAAAAAGTTATAAGGAATACATGGAAGGCTTTACCGATGTGGTGACTGGTGATGCACGGCGCGGTTTTGTGGACATTGTGAAAGAATTAGAACAACGCTTTCCTAACCCCGATGAAATTTTTAAAGAATCAGATAAAAAAGCCTTTACGAAATTATTTGGCGAATACTTGCGTGTAGAAAATGTGTTGCAAAACTACGATGAATACGCCAGCCTAAAAGCCTTGCAAAGTGTGGATACGAATGACCTTGCAGCAGTCGAAGCATTCAAGACCCAACATTACTTAAGCAATGAGGATCTGTCAGCCTTGCAAACCATTCAGATGCCAGCTGAACGAAAAATCCAAGATTACCGTTCTACCTATAATGATATTCGTGATTGGTTACGTCGGGAAAAATCGGCTGAACAAAAAGAAAAATCGACCATTGATTGGGATGATGTGGTCTTTGAAGTGGACTTGCTTAAATCACAAGAAATCAATCTGGATTACATTCTAGAGCTGATTTTTGAGAACAATAAAAAGGTGAAAGATAAGGCAACGTTAGTTGAAGATGTGCGCCGAGTGATCCGTGCTAACCTAGGCAACCGTGCCAAAGAAAGTCTACTGGTCGATTTTATTAATCAAACAGACTTAGATCAGATTGGTGATAAGGCTAGCGTGATTGATACTTTCTTCACCTTTGCTCAAGCAGAACAACAGCGTGAAGTACAAGAACTGATTGGCGCCGAGAACCTGAATGAGGATGCAGCGAGACGTTATATTGCGACCTCGCTGAAACGGGAATTTGCCAGTGATAATGGCACTGAGCTCAATGCTATTCTGCCTAAAATGAGTCCATTAAACCCACAATACTTAACCAAAAAGCAGAGCATTTTTCAAAAAATTGCAGCGTTCGTTGAAAAGTTTAAAGGGGTAGGGGGAAAAATTTAGTATGAAATACCAACCGCCTTATACCATCACCTCAAAAATCATTCATCTGATTGCTCAGATCAGTGAGAATATAGGGCGTTTGACTGTTTTAGAGGAAATTCAGGACAGCTTAAAACTCAGAAAAGCCAATCGTATCCGTACTATTCAAGGTTCACTTGCGATAGAAGGGAATACGTTAAG
Organism: Acinetobacter sp. YH01018; assembly: GCF_013420295.1. NCBI lineage: Bacteria > Pseudomonadati > Pseudomonadota > Gammaproteobacteria > Moraxellales > Moraxellaceae > Acinetobacter > Acinetobacter sp. YH01018. The sequence goes on along the minus strand of NZ_VOYL01000008.1, from coordinate 52,572 downwards.
TACAGAACAAATCACGGCGATTCTAAATGGTAAGACTGTGATTGCACCTCCGAAAGAAGTTCAGGAAGTGCGTAATGCCATTAAAGCCTATGAAGCATTTCAACAATGGCAGCCAAGCCAAGAAGTAGACTTATTACAAGCACACCAAATTTTAATGACAGGCTTGATTGATGAAATCGGTCAATATCGTCATGGTGGTGTGGGCGTAATGTCAGGTGATCGAGTGGTGCATATGGCTCCACCTGCCAATCAAGTTCCACGTTTAATGGCTGATTTACTAGAATGGTTAAATGATAGAGAAATACATCCACTAATCCAAAGTTCAGTATTTCATTATGAGTTTGAATTTATCCATCCATTTGCAGATGGTAATGGCCGAATGGGTAGACTATGGCAAACATTGATCCTGAGTGGGTGGAATTCAATCTTTGCCAATATCCCAGTTGAAAGTCTGATCTATCAAAATCAAAAAGCTTATTACGAAGCATTGCAAGCAAGTACAGATCGTACTGATTCAGCACCATTTATTGAATTCATTTTGCAGATGATTTTAGATGCAATCCTTGACTCTACACAAAGCGATCAAGACACCGCTCAAGCTAGCGATCATGTTACCGCTCAAGCTGGCATACATGCTCCTCAAGAAATGAGCGAACAAGTTCACCGTTTGATTTCAGCAATGAAACAGGAAGACTATACGCTAGCGGAATTGATGCAATTGGTGGGTTTAAACCATCGAGCAACATTCCAAAAGAATTACTTAAATCCAGCAATAGACTCAGACTTGATTGAACGTACTATTCCAGATAAACCGAAAAGTCCGAAGCAAAGGTATCGACTTAAATCATGATTTAGTTTAAAAATTATTTTGTTACATCTTTGCTTCTATAATTAGACGTGAACGAGACTCAAAAAATGTAAAGTAACTTTTAAAATAAATAATTTATTATTAATCAATTATTTACTTGTTATTTTTCTTGATTGTATTATTGGAGTTTGATAAAAATAGAATCATTACCAAGTGTGAGATCGGTGTGATGAGTACTTTTGAAATGCAAGGTCTGACATGGAAGGCAAGATCGAAGTATCAACAAGATGCCATATTGATTGAAAATAAAGTTATTCAACATGATGGACTCATCAGTAAACTATATAGCCATTCTGAAAAAGAATTATGGTGTGTTGCTGTGGCGGATGGGATCAGCAATAGTCCCGCAGCTGATCAAGCAGCTTATACGGTCTTAAGTGGTTTAACGAAAAATAGAAAGTTAGAACCATATCAAGCATTTACTATTCAGCAGTATCTTGTTGATCAATTAGCACATCAAAAAAATAGTTTTGGCGCCAGTTCAACACTGGCATTAATTCATAATGACGCTAGACAAGGTTTTGTGACCATTCAACATCTTGGCGATAGCCGAGTATATTTATTTAGTCAGCATGATCAAAAGTGGCACTGCCTGACGAGAGATCACAATTATCTTGAACAGCTAAGAGAAAATGGCGAGGTAAAAGAAGGAGAAAATTATGCCAGTATTTATGGTGCATTATTACAATACTTTTGTGCTGATCCCTTGCATGAAGTGATGGATTTTACAACAACAGAAGAATATTTAACTCAACATGATGCCTTGTTGGTCTGTACGGATGGTGTACATGATGTGATGGAGTGTAGGGAATGGCCTCCTTTAAAAGTAGATATGGAGCTTCGAGCATGGTTACTCGACATGAAAGCGTCATTAGATTCAAAACAGGCGTATGACAATGTCAGCATGGTCTTAGTACGAGCAAAAATTTAATTCATTGAGAATGGGGGAATTATGCAATCAGATGATCTTTTTGAACGTGCCAAATTATTCACCGAGGAAGTGGGTGTCGTTTCGGTATCGAGTTTACAACGTAAATTTTTAATTGGACATACTCAGGCAGAACAACTGCTTAATCAGTTAATTGAAGAAAGTATTTGTGAATCTACAAAAACTTTTGTTCTAGATTATGGGTATGGCTATAAATTGCATCAAGGTATGAAATAACAACTTTAACAATTAAAGATTTTAATTTCAGGATAATTTTTTATGGCTCAGCATCAAGTTGATCAACTTAAAACAGGGATTTGGTCAGTAAAAAAATTGCTATTAAGTTTAGATCAATTGATTATTCCTGATTATCAGCGTCCTTACAAATGGACGGAAAAAAATTTAAATATCCTCGTCAATGATATACAAGAACATAAAGATAAATCTGCATATCGATTGGGTACTATCGTATTACATCGTGATGAAACTCATACGGGTCTTAAAAATATAGATATTGTGGATGGGCAACAACGAACTTTAACTTTAATGCTGCTTGTTTGGGCGGTTATTCAGGAACAAGAATTAGATTTAGAGCGAGAGGATCTGAAAACAGCTTTGAATGAAATATCGAAGCCAATTGATGTTTTTATGAATGTGCAAAAATTTAATAGTGATATTAGCCATTACAATATTTATCAGAACTTTAATGCAGCTAAACGGATCGTCTCTCTACAACTCTCTGAAATAAACATTGATTTCTTGCTCAATCACTGTGAGTTTGCCGTTTTTATTTTAGATGATGTTTCAGAAGCATTTCAATTTTTTGATTCACAGAACGCACGTGGTCGTGATTTAGAACCACATGATCTTTTAAAAGCCTATCATCTACGAGAATTTTCTGCGCAGGAACAACACTTAAAAGCTGAAACTGTTGCACATTGGGAAAACTTACCTTCGAACGATTTAGCAACGCTATTCTCTAACTATCTTTTCCGTATTCGTCTTTGGTCAAGGGGAAAGTCAGCAAGATATTTCAATAAAGATCATGTGTATCTTTTTAAAGGTATTCATATTGGACAAGCAGACCATCATCCATATTCAGAACCATTACGCATAGCGCATTATTTTATTGATGATTATAACGCACAATATCAACGGCAAATAGATCGACATAAAATGAGTTTTCCGTTTCAGCTAGATCAAATGATCATTAACGGTCGTCGTTTTTTTGAAATGGTTGAGCACTATGAAAAACAGATCAGTAAAGTGGTTGATCACCAAGATCAGTCTGAGAAGATCTCTATATTTGGTGCAACACTACAGGATCGAGCGAATAGAATTATTAAAACATTGAATTCATATGATGCAAGAAATAGGGATGGGGATCGCTATGTGCGAACTTTGTTTGATTCTGCATTGATTTTTTACATCGATAAATTTGCTACAGATCGATTATCAGAGGTGATTGAAAAGATTTTTATCTGGGCATATCACTGTCGCATTAGTCAATATTCTGTGCAATTGGCAACGATAGATAATTATGTCCTAAAAAAGAATATATTTAGTTTACTAAAGTATGCTCAATCACCAAGTGAGCTACTTGGATGGCCATTACCGATGATAGATAAACAGCAAAGTACCAATGTTCAAGGCTTAGTTGAATTATTTAAAGAACTAAACTATCTCAAACAGGAACATCAGAATGAAAAATGAATCTATCGAAGCTCTTAAGGTTCAAGCCCTGTTCGAGAATAAACAAACTTATATTATCCCGATGTATCAGCGTAATTATGCTTGGGGTGAGAAAGAAATTGATCAGTTAATTTTGGATATTCAAGATTATCAAAAGCAACATGATCAGTTAAACCATGGGCGGACTCAAAGAAATAAAAAATATTATATTGGAACACTGGTTGTTTATGAGCGTAGAGATGGAACCTATGAAATTATTGACGGTCAGCAACGATTTACCACTTTAACTTTGTTGGTGATTTGCCTGAAACGATTATCCAAAGAAGGAAAAAGTGTTCTTGATATGTCTTGGTTTAATCAATTCAATCTTGATTTTGAAAGCCGTCCAAAGTCTTCTTTAACCTTTCAGGCTTTACTCAGAGGTGATCATCTGCAACATTTAAAATCATCCGCATATAACGCCGATTTAGTTCAGGGTTTTGAGTTGCTACAACGAGCAATTCAAAAAATCATCAAACAAGGTGGCTTGAGTGGTTTCTGCAAATATTTATTTGAAAATGTAGTCATCACACAAGTTGCAGTCCCCAAAGATACTGATCTCAATCATTATTTTGAGGTAATGAATAACCGTGGTGAACAATTAGAAAAGCATGAAATTTTAAAAGCGAAATTGATGAGTGTATTGAATAAAATCAGTGATGACGCCGATAAAACATCAAGCATGGCATTATTCACTACCATTTGGAACGCGACTGCTAATATGGAGCGTTACGTCCAATTTGGTTTCTCAACAAAGCAACGTGTTGAGATTTTTGGAAATGATTGGGGAGATTTTATTCCTCACAATCATTCCAGCTTACTTGATATTGTAAAAAGAAATGTAGAATCACAAGAACAAACTAGTTTGGAAAGTAATTCTCAATCCATTTCTGAAATGTTAAAAAAAGTGCCTGAGATTATTGAAAATAAAAATACAAAAGAAGAAAAGCCTGAACGATTCAACAGTATCATTAATTTTCCAAATTTCTTATTACAAGTTTTACAAATTTGGGTAAGACAAACAGGTCGTGTTGAAAAAGTAGCGTTAGATGATAAGCAACTTATTGATCAATTTGAAAAATATATCCTGTTAAAGGGGCAAGAAAACCAAGAGTATGAAAGGGTAATTGAGAGCGTAAAAGGTTTTATGTTTACCTTGCTTAAGTGCAAATTCATATTTGATCAATACATTATTAAGCGGGATTATTCTACGAATCATGATGATTGGAGTATAAAGAGACTTAAACTATATGAAAAAAATAGTTCGTATGTGAATACTTTTGATGGAAATAGCGCTGATCTTGCTAAAAGAATTGTACTATTGATGACAGCATTTCATGTTTCCACCCCTACCTTGTCTTATAAGTATTGGTTAAATGGTGCGCTGTACTGGCTTTATCAAAATACAGATAAATCTGAGTCTAACTATTTTAATGAATTACAACATTTAGCGAGAAAATTTATTTTTCAGAGGTATCTAAATGCAGAACAAATTGATTATTTTGATTTGATTTATGGTGTTCAAGCAAAAACTAATTTAACAATCGATCAATCAAAACTAAGCTTTGGCAATATTGAAAATAATTTTGTCTTTAACTATTTGGATTTCTTGATTTATTGTAATGCAGAAAATAGCAATGATAAGGTAATCAAAAACTTTAAATTTACGCAACGGAGTTCGGTTGAGCATTTCTATGCACAACAGATTGAGGGTGAGAGTGATAAACTGGATAATGCAAATTTACACAAATTTGGTAACTTATGCCTGATTAGTTCGAGTAAGAATTCAAGCATAGGTAATCGCTTGCCAAGTGCTAAACGTGATTATTTTTTACATGAGATAAACAAGGGTAAAATTGATACACTTAAATTGTTTTTGATGCTTAAATTACTTGAAGAAGAAAAAGTCTGGAGAACAACACAGATCGAAAAGCACGAGAAAGCGATGCTTGCTTTGTTTGAGTCAGATTACCAAGGCTTTTGTAAAATGAGTGTTGGTGAGCCTATTCAATGTTAAAATGAATGTATATAGAAACACTTGATAGGAAGAGGATTATGACTAAACGTTTAAGTGATTTTAAAATTGAAAATAGAAAGCCACGTTCAGCGATGGCTGGTCAACTATTATCAATTCCGTTTGATGACAACGAGGCAACAAAGCGTGTCGTAATGCATAGTGCTAAACGTGTCATTCAACAGCATAAGAAAGAAATTCAAGAGTTAGCTTATAAATGAGTACCATTAATTCTACATTTGTAATCGCTGTTCATGATGAAATTTTGAGACAAACAGGAGTTGGTCGAGAGGGGTGTCATCTTGATAAATTAGAAAGTGTGTTAAGTAGAATTGATCAACAAATGTATTACAATCAGGTTGATGATCTTTATGAAATAGCTGCTTGGTACGGTATTGCGATATCAAAAGGACATGCATTTGTAGATGGGAATAAACGGACAGGCCTTGCCGTGATGCTTACTTTTCTTGAAATTCAAGGCGTTAGTATTCAAGATAATACGGGGCTTGATGATTTAATGGTGGATATTGTTGAAAGTCAGGATGATCATGAAATTCTTGCACAGAAAGTTTCAGATTTCTTGTATGAGCTCTCAGAAATATAGTGAATTAAAGCTTTTTAGGTTAAATAATAGTCAAGTAGAATTAAAATAATAGAACAGCAAAATTGGACAAAATGTGGACGTTATTTGCGCCTATTTTACGCCTAAAATTTTAAAAATTTTTAATAAGTTTTTGATTTAAATTATAAATAAAATTTTACTTGTCCAATCCATCATCGGTGCAACCGAAATGCGAGGCTGTAAAGATTGCAGAGCAGTCATGGCATAAACCTGAAATAATGAAAAACCGAAGCGCGGATTATACGAGGTTTGATGAAAAATCGACAGTCGCTTGCAGCGATCATTGCCTTTATTAAAGTCTTAAAATCAACTGTGCAGTCAGCTTAGAATTTGTATGTAATTTAACTTTTTAGTATGTTGGAGATATGACCACAACAGGGAAAATAACATGTTGGTTCTAGAAGAAATGTATAGGAGTAAAAAAATGAACATTCTACGCCTTTTAATTTACGTATCCAGCGCAGTTTAAGCTGGTTTAAAAAAGCCCTGATACTTCATGATGATCTTGACCTACAGTTTATTACGGTATGGGTGGCATTTAATGCATTGTATACACAGGAGCAAGCTGCCGATCAGGAACAGTACACCTTAAGACATTTCCTCAGCTCGATGTGCCATAAAGATGTTGATCAAAAAATATTTCACATTCTCTGGGAAAAAAAGCATTCAAGCATTCGATTACTCCTGAGTAATCCATATCTTTATCAAAGTTTTTGGGACTGGCGTAATCAGAAAATCAGTGAGGCAACATGGCGCTCAGCTTTTGCCACAGAACAGCAACAGCTCCAGCACATCTTGCAAAACCATGATTCAGTCAGCCTGTTGGTATCCCTGTTTAGTCGCTTGACGACTTTATATCAACAGTTAAGTCGAGGCGGAGCGACCTACAATAGTGCTATTAACCGGAAACAATTAGCCAATGCTTGGAGTGTTTTATCTGTATTGGTGCCGAGCTTTATCCAAATTTTATTGGAAAATGTCGAAAATATAGAGTTCAATCAGCCATTTTATCCCGTGGTGCAAGTATCCTGAGGTGAATGATTTGAAATAGACAGCAAGATCAAAAACTGTTTCATTTGCAATTTTATTTTGAAAGAGGCACGCTGCGAGCGTGATAACGCATATCCAGAAATGCAAAAAAAGCAGCGCAGAGTACCAGACTCACTCCTGCAATACAGGTCATCTTCCAGCCGCCATGATGCCATGCATAGACTCCGAGTGCAGAACCACAGGCTCCACCAATAAAGTAAGAAGTCATATAAATAGAATTAATCTGCGATTTGGCATCTGGATGTAGACGGAAAATAATATTTTGATTACTGGTGTGCACAATGGTGAGCCCCAGACTGATTACGCCGTAGCCAATCATATAACTCAGCAAAGACTGCCCACCGAAATAAAGAAAAAACCAGCTCACAATCAGCGTTAACAGGCCGATCCAGGTCAGTGACAGGGTATGGCCCTGATCGGCAATTTTGCCAATTTTCGTTGTAGACAATGCACCAAACACTCCCGCCAGCGTTACAACACCCACCAATACATCGGAAAGATGAAACGGGGATGAGGTCAGTAAAATGGCAATGGTCGAAAACAGGGTACTCATGGCCGCAAATACAAAACCACCAATCAATGAACGAAATCCTAAACGCTGTTCTTGTTTCAGTAAAATCGCCATGGATTTAAAAATTTGCGTATAGCTCATTTTTAGTATGGTGATGTGGGGCAGTTTGGTTTTGAGGAGAAAGGCTAACATCAGCATCAATATGGCACAGAGCATATAGATCAGTTTCCAGTTGAACAGGTTAGACATTAAACCCGCAAGACTGGTGGATAGCAGTAGTCCGACTAGAAGTCCACTCATCAGGAAGCCCACCACTTCACCGGTTTTTTCAGGTTTGACGGCCATGGTGGCTAGGGGAATCAGGACCTGTGCTGCGACTGAAAATAGCCCTGTAATTATGGTTCCCAGCCAAAGCATGGGTAAGTTAACGGCAAAAGCACATAGAAATAAACCGATGGCAGTCATGACCATCAGTAAAGGAATAAATTTGGTTTTATTGACAATGTCACCCATTGGAACAATAAACAACAGGCCCAGTGCATAGGATACCTGGGCAAATGTCACGGTTAAGGCGACTTGTGATTCAGGAACATGAAAATATTGCTGGATGGAATGGATTAAAGGCTGGCAATAATAGTTAGCTCCCGCACACAGACCACAGGCTATGGCCATGAGCCAGAGTAAAGATTTATCCTGGCTGATGTCGAGAGAAGTTTTCATAACCATCCTTGTTTTGTTTCAGGTAGGCAAAGTTTGCCGGTATTGTAATGTACATGCAGAGTATAGCAGCCCTATCAGTCTGGACTTACCAATATAGGGGAAAAGCAATCTCTATTCGGTGTTCTGTGACTATTTTAAAAGCCGTATTTTTTAGCTTGCGGCAGGCTTGAATCAGACCAGACAAAAACTAATGTGAGAATTTCTTTTTCGACAGAGTAATCATCATGACGCCAATGATATTGAGCATACAGCCTAGCCATTGAATGGCATTTAAATGTTCACCTAAAAAAATAGTGGCCAAGATAATGGTCAGAATCGGGCCAATGGAAGCAATCATGGCAGACTGTGCAGCACCCAAGCGGACAATACTCTGTGCCATCAGTACCGTCGGTAAAACTGTGACCAGCAGGCCTAAGGCAATACCGTACCAAATTACACTGACAGGTAGCTGGGTGAATAAATGCAAAGGCTGCGGCATGGCAATCATGTAATGGGTTAGGGTGCCGATACAGGCAATACTCAGTGCCAAACCGGTAAAATTCCATGAACCAAAACGTTGAATCAGTCGTGGAGTAAGCAATAAGTACCCGGCAAAACATACCGCACTGGCAAAGATCAGACTGACCCCAAGCCAGAAATGACCTTCATGCGCGACGTTACTCTGCTCCTGTAGCATCACAATGACCGTACCGCCGTAACTTAAGGCGATGGCCAGCATGCTTTTCAGGCTGAGTTTCTGCTTATAAATGGCACTGGAAGCCAGAACCGTCAGGGTGGGATAGAGAAATAAAATAATCCGTTCCAGTGAGGCACTGATATACATCAGACCAACAAAATCCAGCCAGCTTGAAAAGTAGTAACCCATGAGCCCTGCAACAGTCAACAACCCCCAGTCTTTCGCTGCCAGTTCTTTATTATGATGACGGTTAAACCAGCACAGCAGCAAAAAAAACGGTAAGGCACTGGCCATACGCAAAGCCATAAGTACCGTGCCATCGACCAAAGGCGACAAGGCATAGGTTTGCTTGATAAAAATGGCTTTGGTACTAAACAGAAAAGCAGCACCAATCGCAAATAATGAACCTAATTGTGTTTTGCTTAGAGTCGGTTTCATTTTACCTGCTTGATTAGGGCTTCTGATCCGAAAAAGATCGAGACAAAGTTGAATTATAAAGTTTTTAAGCCCCGAGGTTAAATGCAAAAAGATGCGAATTATAATTCCGATTAGGAATGATTGATGCTTAGAGCCATTTTCTAGAGGTTACTGACAACTGGCTTGGCTTCTCTGGAAAGTGAGTTTTGTTTTTTGTCTAAATTTTATTCAAACACGTTTGTTTAGAAGCGCTATATCGCTATGCCTATTCTTTTAAAAGCAATAAAAACAAGAAGGTGAGTATCAGAAATAAATTTTTGCACTAAATTTGTGCATAAAATGTTGAATTGAGACAAATACAGTGTAAAACATCATCAAGCGAAATGGCTGTAAAATTTTTTTTAATTAATTTTTTGAATTACCTTAGACTTAGGGCGAATAAGCATTAAATAACAAAAAAACATAAAAATAAGCAAAATCAGCATTTTTTCTGATATGCAGCTCCAGACTTGATTTAGGCAAAACCAGATAGGCAATCGCTTATTTTTTAAGGGAACAAGTCCATTCAAGATGTCATTCTGGCCAATAAAGGGGGAGAAAATTATTTAAATTTACTCAGTCGATAACTAAATCAAGCAACTTTCTAGGTATTTATTTAAATTCTGATTAAAGGAAGAATGTCAGAAAGATCAATTTTGTGGGACAAGCCGGCTGGAAATGGTGAACGGAAAGGTCAAGATAAAGATTTATAGCTTTTTCAGGCTGGCATTTAAAGTCATGAAGACGAGCTAAAATTAAAGTAAAACCGACGAATCCTATATGAAACTATTATTTTTATGAATCATCAGTTCAAAATATGGGTATTTATTAAATAAATATTGGGTAGTAATTTAAAAAAGTTCAATTAGAATCCAAAAATTCAACAAAAACGCATCCTGGGGGAAACATTGCTCACCGCGATGTTTACTGAAGAAAAATTAGCTTGAGGAACGCTCATGCAGATTGGAATCCCAACCGAAACTGTGGTCGGTGAAAATCGTGTGGCTGCAACGCCAGAAACAGTAAAGAAGTTGATCAGTGCTGGTCATACTGTAGTCATTGAACGTAGAGCAGGGGTAAACGCTGCTTATATTGACAGTGCCTATGAACAGGTCGGCGCCAAAATTACCGATGATGCCTATACTGGCAGTCAGATTATTTTGAAAGTTCGTGCCCCTCAAGGTGATGAAATTCAAAAACTTGCAGCAAACACCGCAGTGATTGCAATGTTTGACCCGTATCGCAACACTGAACTTGATCAGTTTGCAGCAAAGCAGGTTTCTGCATTTGCATTAGAGCTTTTGCCTCGTACGCTTTCCCGTGCACAGAACATGGACGTGCTGTCTTCTCAAGCCAACTTGGCCGGTTATAAATCGGTACTTTTGGCGGCAGCAGAATATCAACGCATGTTCCCAATGCTCATGACGGCTGCGGGTACGGTAAAACCTGCTCGTGTGGTCATCATGGGAGTGGGTGTTGCCGGTCTGCAGGCCATTGCAACGGCAAAACGTTTAGGTGCTGTGGTAGAAGCCACCGATTTACGTCCAACTGCACGTGATCAGGTCGAATCACTTGGCGGTAAATGGCTAGACGTGCCAATGTCTGAAGAAGAAAAGCAAAAAGCTGCTGATGCTGCTAAAAATGGTTATGGCTGGATGCCAGGTGAGCAATACATCAAAGACCAGGCGGCCATTGTCGATAAAGCCGTTTCCAATGCTGACATCGTGATTACCACTGCACTGTTACCGGGCCGTGATGCACCGCGTTTAATTCGTGCTGAAACGGTGGCCAAAATGAAACCGGGTTCAATCATTCTGGATATGGCGGTTGAATCAGGCGGTAACGTGGAAGGTTCCAAGTGCGGCGAAAATGTCGTGACGGATAATGGCGTGACCATTTTGGGTATTCCGAATATCCCATCTACCGTTGCGACTGAAGCCTCAGCACTGTATGCACGTAATGTCTTTAATTTCCTCGATACCCTGTTTGATGCAGAGAAAAAATTTGCCATCAATCCGGAAGAAGAAATTCAAAAAGCCCTGCTAGTAACTCATGGCGGTCAAGTACTGCTCAAGCGTGGTTAAGGAGAGTCATCATGGTTGAAACGATTACAATTTTCGTCCTTGCCATTTTCGTAGGTTACTACGTGGTTTGGGGCGTTACACCTGCATTACATACGCCATTGATGGCAGTAACCAACGCCTTGTCATCGATTATTGTGGTGGGTGCAATGTTGCAGACGGTGGGCATTCCAGGTTTGGTTGAAGCCAATGTGCAATTCCAAAGCATCAACGTGGTCAGTATTTTGGGTGCAGTCGCAGTATTTCTGGCAAGTATCAACATTTTTGGTGGCTTCGCCGTAACTGCACGTATGCTTGAAATGTTCAAGCCAAAGCAAAAGAAAAAAGAGGGCTAAAACATGGAATTCATTCGAGACTATGCGGATTGGTTCTACCTGGTGGGTGCCGTTCTTTTTATCTTAACTTTACGTGGTTTGTCTGGTCCTAAAACAGCAATTGCCGGTAACCGTTACGGTATGATTGCAATGGCCATTGCCGTGATCACCACCTTCTTTGTTGCTGATCATCCTGTGGTCTGGATGATTGGCGGCGCAATGGTGTTAGGTGCAATCGTAGGTATTGCTCGTGCACGTACCGTTCCGATGACGCAAATGCCGGAAACCGTTGCATTGATGCACTCATTAGTCGGTTTGGCTGCAGTGCTGATTGCTATTGCTGCGATTCTGCATAACAACCAGTTAACGGCACTATTTGCACAAAATGAAGCGGCGTTAACAGCTGCGGGTGTTGAACATGCCCACATGAGCAAAGTTCATCTTTTTGAATTATTTGTAGGTTGTTTCGTTGGTGCGATTACCTTTACCGCTTCAGTATTTGCTTACGGTAAACTGGCTGCGAAAAAATGGGCGAAAACCATTTCGGGTGGCTGGGTTAAACCGCTACAGGCGATTATTTTCCTGGCGATGTTAAGCTGTGGTTTCATCTTCTTCTCAACAGGTAACATGCAGGCTTTCTGGGCAATGACTGCTCTGGCACTTGCATTTGGCTGGGTATGGATTGCACCGGTCGGTGGCGGCGATATGCCGGTGGTGGTGTCACTGTTGAACTCATTCTCTGGCTGGGCTGCGGCAGGTATTGGTTTCACTTTAGAAAACAATATGTTGATTGTTGCGGGTTCACTGGTGGGTTCTTCAGGTGCGATTCTGTCTTACATTATGTGTAAAGCCATGAACCGTTCAATCATCAATGTCTTGTTTGGTGGTGCGATGGGCGGTGCAGCAGTTGCATCAGCAGATAAAGGTGAGCAAGTTCAACGTAACCACCGTTCTGGTTCAGCAGATGACGCAGGCTTCCTGATGTCAAATGCAGATAGCGTAGTGATTGTTCCAGGTTATGGTATGGCTCAAGGCCGTGCGCAAAATGCCGTGAAAGAACTGTGTGAAATCCTGAAAGAACAAGGCGTGAAAGTACGTTTTGCGATTCACCCGGTGGCAGGTCGTATGCCAGGTCACATGAACGTATTGCTTGCGGAAGCTGATGTAGCGTATGAAGACATTCTGGAAATGGATGAAATCAACTCGGACTTCCCGGCAACTGATGTTGTGTTAGTCATTGGTGCAAACGACGTCGTTAACCCTGCAGCGAAAGATGATCCAAGTTCACCAATTTACGGCATGCCGATTCTGGAAGCACATAAAGCACGTACTATTATGGTGATCAAGCGTTCTATGGCAACCGGTTATGCGGGTCTGGATAACGACTTGTTCTATAATGAAAAAACCATGATGATTTTCGGCGATGCCAAGAAAGTCGTAGAAGACATGACTAAAGCCATTAACGGCGGCGGTCACTAAATCCACGCTTCAAAAGTCCCTCTTTCATAAAGAGGGATTTAGGGAGATTAAAACCACCTTCGGGTGGTTTTTTAATTCTAGAATATATGACTTTTCAACAATTAAATTGAAGAATAGTGCAGAGCACACTTTTATCAGGCTATGGTTTCTTGTTTTATTTGGTGCTGCCTGATCAAGCGATATTGCAAAAATGCTTTATAAAATGGCAATTAACTGTTTATTTCTAAATAGGTATTGCCGATGAGGGATATTTTTAGAAATTAAGTTGTGTTAAAACTGGCATTTGCCTGTCTTTTTAAATAAAAAGATAAATTTCGATAATCTGGCATTTCTTTTGCATTTTTGTGATTCAGTTTTAGGGGGACTGTTCATGAAAATAATAAAGTATCTAGCATTGCTGTTATGTGTATGTTCACTACCTGCATTTGCAAGTGAAGCTGCGACAAACACAGCGAATATTCAGGAAATACGTTTATCGCTCGACAGTGTCTGGGTGGTGATGGGCGGTATATTGGTGTTCTTTATGCAGGCCGGGTTTGCACTGGTGGAAAGTGGCTCTGTACGTAGTAAAAATACCGTCAATGTACTCATGAAAAATTATATGGATGCTTGTCTGGGGGGATTGGTCTTCTGGTTAGTCGGTTTTGGTTTAATGTTTGGGGTCAACGCTTCAGGTTGGATGGGCACCAGTCATTTTGCGCCCAATGACTTGGATGACTGGCATTGGAATCTGTTGTTCTTTCAAATGATGTTTGCCGCTACTGCAACCACAATTGCCAGTGGTGCCATGGCAGAGCGTATTCACTTTGTTGCTTATATTGTAGGGGCTGCTGTGGTCAGTGGCCTTATTTATCCTGTCTTTGGAAGTTGGGCGTGGGGCAGTATTTTTGAGGGTTCAGGCTGGTTAAAAGCAATGGGTTTTATTGACTTTGCCGGTTCAACCGTGGTGCATTCAATCGGTGGTTGGGTCGCTCTGGCCGGTATTATTGTATTAGGTCCGCGCTTGGGACGTTTCGGGCGTAATGGACAAACTCACCATCTGGCAGGGCATAACCTGCCTTTGGTGGCTTTGGGTGGTTTTATTCTCTGGCTGGCATGGTTTGGTTTTAATGCTGCATCAACCGTGAATGCCAGTGTCAGTATCGGTCGTATTGCTTTAAATACCCATCTGGCGGCCTGTGCTGCTGCAGTGGCTTATATGCTGTATGCCTTAATTCGTGGTAAGGCAATTCTAATGCAGACCACAATTAATGCTTCATTGGGCGGTTTAGTGGGGATTACGGCGGGTTGTGCCACCATGTCGCCTTTATTTGCCGTGATTACTGGACTCATTGCCGGGCTCATTGTCAGCGTCATGCCAAGCGTCATGGAAAAATTAAAACTGGATGATGTGGTGGATGCAGTTACTGTTCATGGTTTTTGTGGGGCGTGGGGAACCGTGGCTGCAGGCCTGTTTTTTGAGGCCGATATGTTTAACTCACAAATTGTGTCTATTCAGATTTTAGGTGTGCTGGCAGCATTTGCCTGGGGATTCGGAATCGCGCTGATTACTTTTAAGCTGCTGGAGAAAATATTGGGTGGTTTACGTGTCAGCACGCAACATGAACAACGTGGTTTGGATTATACCGAACATGCCGAGCTGTCTTATCCTGAATTTCAGCGTGATGTGACTTTTGAAACAGATGATATTACCAAACGCCACTAAACCAAGAAGGGGGGTAGCTATGCCAAATGAATTACTCACTGTGATGCAAAAGAAACAGGCGATTGAACGCGGTTTAAGTCATTATTTGCAAGGAACTGTACTGGAACGGGTATTGAGTTACTGGGAACAGGAGTATGGCGACAAACCTTCATTTGTACTCAATCGTTTTATGAATGACATTTGCAATACTGATGAATTGCGTGTTCATCGCAAAGAAATGTTGAAACAGGTGTTATGTGAGATGTCGGCGGTTGAAAAACAGGTACTACTGGATACCCAGCCGAAAGTGCAAACGGAGGTGCCAATTTCAGCCGATTTTGCCGATGCTTTTTTTGATTTGATTAATGGTGTGCTACAGACAGTAGCCAGAGCTGATCTGAATGATTTTAATGCGGAAGTTAAAAATCACGTCCAAGCCCTGGGCATTGCGATTGAGAAATCTGCAAATCTGAATGATGCTGCTTTTGCAGAATGTTTACCGCTCACCAGTTATGCTCAGGTGATTACTGCATCATATGAATGCTATTGCGAATTTTATGGCCCAAGTAAAGCCGATCAGGTCTATGCACGGGTGAAAATGGACATCAAGAGCAAATATCCGTCCGTGGATTTACATCATTTATTATAATTGGCAGCAATCTTGATTGAATGCATGTTCAGTCTTAAGTTCAGGCTGGGCATCCTAAAAACAGCAGCACTAAAAAAGCGACCTGAAGGTCGCTTTTTTAGTTTATTTAGGCTACTGATTCTGGAGTTGCGCGCCATAAGCTTTCCAGATCGTAAAATTTACGTGCTGTTGGAAGCATGACGTGAACTACAACAAACCCAAGATCGATCAGGATCCATTCGGCATCACGTTCACCTTCAACGCCGAGAGGGCGGAAACCCGCTTTACGTGCTTCTTCAGCAACATTGTCTGCAAGGGCTTTAATATGACGGGTTGATGTGCCGCTGGCAATGACCATGGCATCTGCCACATTGCTGATTGAGCTGACATCAAGTTCTAGAATATCTTTTGCTTTTACATCTAATAGGGCTTCATGTACAACTTTCAAGCAAGCTTGTACATCTTTAGCATGAGCATTCATTGCGTGTTCGAGAGAATTAGAAGCGCTGGGCGATGGTTCTAAATTCATAAAAGGTTTAATTTCCGGACAATATCTCACTGTGTAATATAGCGGTTTTGGGGCTGAATTTCAAATCTGTTCATAATTTAACTTTGTGGATGTTTTGCAAAATATTTATCTTTCCAGGCAAAAGAATGGCTGGAATGCGCTTGTGGCTTGTATTCTGCTGCAGTGAAACCTGTATAGGTACTTTGGTTTAACCACTGAAAAATTTCTGCATAGGGAATTTGTGCAGTATCAGGCTGATGACGTCCCGGACAGTCTGCAAACTGGATGTGTCCAATATCCTGAATATTTTCCTTTAAGCCCTGTAGTACATCTTCACCCATCATCGCCATGTGATAGCAGTCATATTGCATTTTCAGCGCAGGGTGTTGTACTGCTTCCAGCATTTCCTGGGCCTGGGCAATATTCTGCACCAGAAAGCGTGGCATGTCGGTGCCATTAATCATTTCAAACACTGGCTGGATGTTGTGTACAGCAAACATGGAACACGCCAGTTTCAGATTTTTGGCCAGTGTATTTAAGCAGGGCAATAAGTCTGAATCGAGCGGCTGCTTGCCAGCCAAGATATTCACACTGGGTACATTGAGCGCAGTGGCGTATTGAATTGCCTGTTCCAGGGCACGATAAAACTCAATTTCTTGACCCGGTACGCCAGTCAGACCATTTCCGCCTTGCATCAGGTCACCTGCAGGGACATTAATCAGACACAGGCTCAGATCATGCAGGGTCAGTTGGGTCTGAATCTGTTCGATGCTGAGTTCATAGGGAAACTGGATTTCTACATGCTGAAAACCATGAGCCTGCGCCAGAGCAAAGCGCTCAATCAGAGGCACTTCAGTAAAAATCATGGATAAATTGACCGCCAGCTTAATCATGCCTTTACTCCTTGCTCGTTAAAGGAAATGGCCTGCTCAATGTTCAACCAGTTGAATGACAGTTGCCAGATCTGCTTCAGCATAGCCTTTATCTTGATGGGTTTTCAATTGCGAAAGCGCCTGTTTTGCCACAGGAATATCTAAATTGAACTGCTTGGCCAGCTGCACGGCATTATTTAAGTCTTTGGACAGGGTTTGCACTTTCCATTGCACCGGCTCAAAAGTATGCGTCGCCATACGCGGAGCTAAAATCTGGAAAGGTTTCGAGTCAGCAAAACCACCGGCAAGAGCAGGAGCAAGCAAGGTGGTATCTACACCGGCTTGTCCAGCTAAGGCCACTGCTTCGGCAATCAAGGTGCTGTTGGCGGCCACAATAAGTTGGTTGCAAATTTTGGTCGCTTGTCCGGTACCTGTTTCGCCCATACGCGTCACGCGTTGTGAAAGCACATTATAAATCAGCGATAAATTTTGAATGGTGTTGATATCGCCACCGGCGAAAATCACTAAGGTGCCCTGTTCGGCACCTGCCGTGCCACCCGAAACAGGCGAGTCAATCCATTGCACTTGTTGGTTTTGTGCCTGCTGTGCCAGCGCTTTGGTTTTATCCACAGATAAACTGGAAAAATCCACAATCACTTGACCAGCAGTGAGTTGATTCTGGATTTGATCAAATACTGCCTGTACGGCAGCATCATCGGCCAGACAGGTCAGAATCACCGGATATTGCCCAATCTCTTGCAAGTCTAGGCCAGTAGCACCCATATCAATCAGCACGTCACAGGCGGATGCCGTTCTGTTCCATACAGCCACTTCAAAACCGGCCTGAATCAGCCGCGTCGCCATGCGGCTGCCCATCAGACCCATGCCTAAGAATGCGATTTTTGTATTACGATCAAAACTCATGTGTTTTTCTCTAAACGATCCTGTTATTGCGCTATTTTACTTATATTGCCGTGGTAAAAACTGAACCTCCGGGTTTTTGTCTTTTTTACGTGCCAATTTACTGTTTTTACCCAACAGTAATTTCAGTTGCCAGATTTTCTCCAGGCGTAATGATTTTTTCGGTTCGTGTTCCATGGCATCAAGAACCCGTTTAGCGGCCGCCAATGCATCTGGAGAGCGTTGCAACATTTCTTCTGCAATCTCTTGTGCTTTGCTCATTGGGGATTCATCCAGATGTGTCACCAAACCAATCTGTTTGGCATAATTGGCATCAAAAATACGCCCGGTCAAGGTCAGTTCTTTGGCCAGATCAAGACCGATAATGCCTTTAAGGGAACGGGTGAGTCCCATGTCTGGCACCAATCCCCAGCGACTTTCCATAATCGACATTTTGGTGTCCGGATGGGCAATCCGAATATCCGCAGCCAAAGCCAGTTGCATACCGGCACCCAGACAATAGCCTTCAATCGCAGCAATCACTGGTACAGGCAGTTCCTGCCAGATTAAAAAGGCTTTTTGAAACAGGCTTTGTCCCGGTTTTAGCAGTTCCCAAGCTGCGTAAGCGGTATTTTTCGGCGCGTTTAAATCGGCCAGATCAATGCCGGCACTAAATACATGTGCTTCACCGGTTAAAATGACACAGCGGATGGAGCGGTCTTTTTTAATTTGTTTGGCAGCATTGACCAGTTCGCGTAATAAAGCAAAGCTCATGGCATTACGCTTTTCTGGACGGTTTAAGCAAACGGTTGCGATGCCATTATTTTTTTCTATGCGAAGTAACGCCATTGTAGAGACCTGTATTTTTCTATTGTTTTGAGCATAACATGGGTATTTCTCTGATACATGCCGCGATACATGACAGCACAGTCACATCTAAAGATAGACGTGACTTTCAACATTCAGATAACTCCTGATCAGATCCCTGGTCTGTTTAAAATTTGTTGGGAGGCCTGTTCAACCTGCTGAATGACCGACTGTAATTCATCAAAGCGTTTCAAAGTTTCCTGAATAAAGGCTTCATCCGCCTTGCGGCGTTCTTTACGTAAAGCAGAAACAAACTGTTCGAATCCACCGGTGGCTTCCTGAAGGCGAGGAACACCCACATAACGGGTTGCCCCATATAAACGGTGCAGCACATGTTCCAGTTGCGGGAAATCTTCCATTTCAATCAACTGTTGCATTTCATCCAGTTCTGTCGGGAAACTGTCGATGAGCATTTTCAGTAAATCGATGGCCAGATCTTCTTTATTGGCTGCCAGTTGCAGGCTTTGTTGCCAATCCAGAATGTTGGGATCCAGCGCTTCAATCAGAATAGACTTCTCTATACTTTTAGCCTTTTTAAAGCTTTCCGAAGTCCAGTGGGTCAGAATCTGAATAATCTGTTCCATTTGAATCGGTTTAGTGACGTAATCATCCATGCCGACCTGCAACAGTTTCTGCTTTTCATCAGCCAGCGCATGTGCAGTCAGGGCAATAATCGGCAGGCGTTTGTGATTTTCCAAGGTCGACTCTAGCGAGCGAATGGCACGGGTGGTATCAATCCCGGACATTACCGGCATTTGAATATCCATAAACACCACATCAAATGCAGGTAATTCCTGTTCGATGCGCTGCTGAATAATTTCAATGGCTTCCTGGCCGCTTAAGGCCTTGGTGGTGGTGACATTTAATTCTGCAAGTAGTGCTTCCAGAACAATCAGGTTCGGTAAATGGTCATCCACTGCCAATATATGCAGACCCTGTCCATTAAATTCTTCATGTACATCCTGTTCGAAAACAGGCTGATTGCTGAGCAGCTGAATCAAGGCACTACGGCTGAGTGGTTGATACAGTGGACGGGCCCGGTATTCATTCAGCATGCTTGGATCGAGCACCATCTGGTAGCCATACACGGCAATATTGCCATGGTAGCGTTGACGGATTTCTTTCAGCAGGGCTTCGCCATCGCCGCTATGGTCGACAATCAGCCAGGTATTTTCATCGTTATTCGAGAATTTATTCAGCTGGCTGAACAGGTCCAGAATCGAGCCGGTTTCGACATGATGCACACCATAATTTTCCAGATAATGGCGCAAAATGTTGGCGGTTGCAGGATGGGATAAATAGGAAACCACCTGCATTTGTTCAAAGTGCGGATGTACAATTTCAATCTCTTCATCCACCACAAACATGGCGGTAAACCAGAAGGTTGAGCCTTTTTCAGTCGGCGCGCGTTCCTGGTTGTCTTCAAAGCCAATTTGCCCCTGCATCAAATGCACCAGCTGTTTGGAAATGGCCAGGCCAAGTCCGGTGCCGCCAAATTGACGGGTCACCGAAGCATCACCTTGCGAGAATGATTCAAACAGTTTTTTCCGGTCCGTACCACTGAGGCCAATGCCGCTGTCCTGCACGCTAAAGTGTAATAAACATTGCCCGATATCATCATGTTCCATGCGGGCACGGACAATAATTTCGCCATCGGGAGTGAACTTGATGGCATTGGAGATCAGGTTGGTCAGAATCTGCTTGAAGCGTAAGGCATCGCCAATGACTTGCGTTGGCACATTGTCGGCATAATAGAATGCCATATCGATGTGCTTTTGCGCAGCCAATGGCGAGAGCATATCCATCACGTCAAAAATGGCTTCTTCCAGGTCAAACGGGGCCGTTTCCAGTTCCAGCTTGCCGGCATCAATCTTGGAGAAATCCAGCACGTCATTAATCAGCGCCAGCAGATGCGCAGATGATTTACGGATGGTTTGCAAATACAGGTTCTGCTCATTGCTCAGGTTGCCTTGGCGCAGCAATAAATGAATAAAACCGTCAATACTGTTCAAGGGAGTACGCAGTTCATGGCTGATATTGGCCAGAAACACCGACTTTGACTGGTTGGCTGAAATCGCCTGGTCGCGTGCCTGACGATAGGTAATGTTCTGAACTTCCAGGGTATCTAAAGTACGGCGCAAATCATCTTCGGTCTGTTCGGTATGTTCTTTGAGTTCCAGAAAGCTAAAGTGCAGGCGTTTCACCACGTTGGCAATATCGCGCTGCAATAAGCGCAATTCCCCGGTACTGTTAATCACCATGTGCTGATCAAGCGTGTCGGCATTCAGGCGCTGTAACTGCATCCGGATTTCGTACATTGGCGCAATCCAGCGCCGTGAGTAGAAATTCAGGCACAGTAACAGCAGCAATAACGTCAGCAGGCCGGTGGCAATCAGCACAATCATGACCCGGTAGTGGGCAATTTCCAGGGGCTGGTTATCCAGCTCAATTACCAGTGTGGCCGGGTTATCGGTATGTTCATTAATTTTTAAGGCATAGATATGATTGTGATTATGCAGGATAGGCCCGACAAAATCGGCTTTAGCGTCAATCTTGGGCCAAGCTTCCTGATCCTGAAAACCAATACTTAAACGGTTTCTGCCTTGGGGATCGATAATTGCGGCACGAATGAGATGTTTTTCATCCAGCATCACTTGCAGGGTATTACGAGCCTGATCATATTGCCATGGATAGCGGTTGAGCAGATCGAATGCAGCTTCGGCGGTAAGCTGATAGCGGGTCACAATCGCAATAGCCATCTGACGTTGCTGCGCACGTGAGGCATTGGATGTTTCGGATAAAACCAGCAATGCCCCCACACATGCCAAAACCATAATGGGGACAAAAATCATGGCGATGAGTTGTCCATAAGCATGATTTAAGTGTAGACGCTTAAATAACTTTTTATTGATATTTGACATGGTTAAAGCAGTTGATTCCCTATGCTTTGCATATTAGCACGCTTTATTTAAAACTGGCTGTGCTTTAATCACTTTCAATAAAAAGCCTGCTAAATGGGTGCAGGAGGAAGCATTTTTCCATACAATAGGCGCACCTCGATATAGGTGCAAATAATGAGTAATACCACCCCTGATTTCCAAGCTGACGAATTTTTACTGGATCACTATGTAGGAAAAACGCCTCTGGTGCGTTTACAACGTCTGGCAAGTCACACTCAAGCAACAGTATTGGCGAAACTTGAAGGGAACAATCCTGCAGGTTCGGTAAAAGACCGCCCAGCGTACAACATGATTATGCAGGCTGAAAAACGTGGTCAAATCAAGCCAGGCGATACATTGATTGAAGCGACCAGTGGAAATACGGGAATTGCCTTGGCCATGGTGGCTGCCATGCGTGGCTATAAAATGAAACTCATTATGCCTGCAGGTTCAAGTCAGGAACGCAAAGATGCCATGCGTGCTTATGGCGCCGAGCTGATCGAGTCCGAGAATATGGAACAGGCGCGTGATATGGCGCTGCAAATGCAAAAAGAAGGGAAAGGACTGGTCTTGAACCAGTTTGGCAACCCGGACAATGTGGATGCCCATTACCGGACGACTGGTCCGGAAATCTGGCAACAAACTGGCGGTAAAATTACCCATTTCGTCAGTTCTATGGGAACCACAGGCACGATTATGGGGATTTCAAAATACTTAAAAGAACAGAATCCGGATATTCAAATTGTCGGTTTGCAACCTTCGGAAGGTTCCAATATTGCCGGTATCCGTCGCTGGCCACAAGAATATCTGCCTACCATTTTTGATCCGAAACGTGTTGACCGCATTATCGATATTCCGCAAATTGAAGCAGAAAAAACTGCACGTCAATTGGCGCGCAAAGAAGGCATCAGTGCCGGAACCTCATCAGGCGGTGCCGTGTGGGCTTCCATTAAACTGGCGGAAGAAAATCCGGGCGCTGTAATTGTCTGCATCGTTTGTGACCGTGGTGACCGCTACCTGTCTACCGGTTTATTTTCTGTCGTCGATCCTGAATAATTAAAAACTGTGAGATGAAATGCGCCTACCTGTCTTGATTTTTGATATCGAAACGCTGACTGATTTAAAGTCAGGTGCGCATTTATATCATCTGGATTTGCCCGAAGCAGATCTTGAGCAGGCGTTAATGAAACTGCGCCGTCAGGAATCCGGCATGGATTTCCAGCGTTTGCCGCTGCATGAAATTGTCTGTATTTCTGGTCTCTGGATTGACGAAAATGGTGCCATGAAACTGTTTTCATTTAGCCGTGAGCAATACGGCGAAGCAGAGATTTTAAAAAAATTCCTGTCCATTTTTGACAAGCGCCATCCGACCCTGGTGAGCTGGAACGGTTCACAATTTGATTTGCCGGTGATTCTATTCCGTGCCATGTATCATGGTCTATCGGCACCGAGTTTGTTTGATCAGGGCGAAATTGACCAGCAAAAGCGTTATAATAATTACCAGAACCGTTACCATCAGCGCCATGTCGATTTGATGGATGTCATGGCTATGTTCAATGGCCGTCATTTCCAGAAGCTGGATGATGTGGCCCACTTACTCGGTTTCCCGGGCAAGCGCGGTGATGGTGCTTACCATGTTCCAGAATATGTCCGTGAACAGCAGTGGTTAAAATTGACCAGCTACTGTGAAGGGGATGTGCTGAATACCTGGCTGATCTACTTGCGCTGGTTATTGCTCAAGGGGCAGTTACTTAGTGACGATCACCGTTATTGGGTTCAGACCACTATCCAGTATTTACAGCATCAACCGCAACATGCAGATTTTCTTCAGGTATGGCGTGAAACTTCACAACATACCGAGTTTACCGCCACAGATTTTATCTCTCCCACACCCTAGGTATACATGAAACATAGAACCAAGCCACGTCCAGCTCAGCATCCGATTTACACGTTTCAGGTTGAGTCTCTTTCACATGAAGGACGGGGAATCGCGCACTATGGATCGCATCCCGATCATCCGAGTGACAAGCACGGTAAAAAAGTTTTTATTGCCTATGCCTTGCCGGGGGAGACGGTTAGAGTGCAAATTACCCATGTGGTGAAACGTTTAGAAGAAGCCGATTGTGTGGAGGTTCTGAGTGATCCTTCGCATTTGCGTGTTCAGCCGCAATGCCCGCATTTTGGTGTCTGTGGTGGTTGTAATATGCAGCACATCAAAGAAGATGAACAAATTCGGCTCAAGCAGGAAGTCTTGAAGTCGCATCTGGAACATTTTGCCGGCATCCAGCCTGAACAATGGCTCACGCCGTTACGTTCACAACGTGAAGACTACCGTCGTAAAGCGCGTATCGGCGTGCGTTATATTCCAGCTAAAGATCAGTTGGTGGTGGGTTTTCGTGAACGTCAGAGCAATAAACTGACGCCGATTGAGCATTGTATGGTGTTAGATCGTGAGTTCGGTTCTATTCAGGTTTTGAGAGAGTTACTCGAAAGTCTAAAGGGCAAAGCAGCGATTGGTCATGTAGAATTGGCCATGGGTGATGAGGATATTGCACTGCTGGTTCGCCATACTGAAAAATTGTCATCCGATGATGTCAACCGATTAAAACAGTTTGCGTTAAACAGACAGTGGCAACTGTATTTGCAGCCTGCGGGCAGCGACAGTTTGCATCGTGTCGATGATCCGACAGCTGACATGCGTTTGCATTATGCTTTAGATGAATTTGATGTGAAATTTGGCTTTAATCCGCTTGATTTTACTCAGGTTAACTCCACCATTAATCCTCAGATGGTGAAGCTGGCATGTGATTTGCTTCAATTACAGCAAGGTGAACGTGTACTCGACCTGTTTTGTGGTTTAGGAAACTTTTCCTTACCCTTGGCTCGTTGTGTCGGTGAAACCGGAAAAGTGGTTGCTGTGGAGGGAAGTGAAGAAATGGTTCGACGCGGTGCAGAAAATGCCAAGAAAAACGGTATGCATCACGTAAAATTTTATTCACAAGATTTAACAAAAGATTTTTCGCATCATTCTTGGGCAAATCAGGGATTTGATGCATTATTGATTGATCCTCCACGCTCAGGGGCGGAGGAAATAATGTATTATGTGCCCAAATTTGGTGCGAAAAGAATCGTTTATGTATCATGTAATCCTGCCACATTGGCGCGAGACGCGGGTGTGCTGGTGAAACATGGTTATCGATTAAGAAAGGCTGGGGTAATGGATATGTTTACCCATACGGGACATGTTGAATCTATTGCCTTATTCGAAAAATACAACGAAATAAACGATTTATAATATGAAGTGTAAAAAAGTAGGAGTAGGGTATGGTCACAGTACGTGAGCAGCTTCCTGGACGTCTCAATGAGTTGTCGGAGGAAGCGACTGTAGAACATGCCGAACAAGCTCGACAAGATTTGGCTGAATGGTTAAATCGGGTTCGTGGCATATTAGATGATACGGCGCTAAAACAACTCGAAGATGTAGCGCATTTAACCTTGCAGAAAGAACTGCAAAGTACGGTCAACCATCGTTCCAATACCTTTTATACCGGCATTGAAATGGCTGATATTCTGGCGCATCTGCATGTCGATGAAGCGACCTTGTCTGCCGCAATGCTGTATCGTAGCGTTCGTGAAGGCGTGATGACGCTGGAAGAAGTACAGCAACATTTTGGTGAGCAAGTCTATAGTCTGGTGCAAGGGACACTGGCGATGGGTAAGCTGTCCGAGCTGATTGAAAAGAACAAGCGTCTGGAAGATCATTTTAATAACAACCAGCGCGAACATTTAAGCGGCATTTATAAAATGCTGATTGCCGTGACCGAAGATGTTCGTGTGGTGCTGATCAAGCTGGCCGAACGTACCTATGCCTTGCGTGAACTGACTCAAGCTTCTCGAGAACGTCAGGAGCGGGTGGCACGTGAAATTCTGACCATTTACTCGCCTTTGGCACACCGTCTGGGAATTGCCCAGCTTAAATGGGAGCTGGAAGATCTTGCTTTCCGTTATCTGGCCCCAGAGCGCTATAAAGAAATTGCCTCATTGCTGAATGAGAAGCGCCTAGAGCGTGAGCAGTACATTCAGTTTGTGATTGATAAACTGAAAACTGAACTGGCCAGCCATGGCATTGAAGCCGAAATTAGCGGACGGGTGAAGCACATTTATTCGATTTATCGAAAAATGAAAAGCAAGAACTTAAGCTTTGACCAGCTCTATGATATTCGTGCAGTGCGGGTTTTGGTTAAAACCGTACCCGAGTGTTATCATTCCTTGGGTATTGTGCATCAAATCTGGCGCCATATTCCGCATCAGTTTGATGACTACATTACCAACCCGAAGGCTAATGGCTACCGTTCATTGCATACTGCGGTGATTGCCGAGAATAAGTCGCTTGAAGTGCAAATCCGAACCAAGGATATGCATGAAGAAGCCGAGCTTGGGGTATGTTCGCACTTCAACTATAAAGAAGGTGCTAAAAATACCGACCATTCCTTCAATCATCGTTTACATTCATTACGTGCCGTACTGGAACATTATCAGGAACGTAATGATGCCAGCGCGCATAAAGTAGAAGATGAACCAGAGAATTTTGAACAGATTCAAGATTTTGAAGGCTTTGAAAAAATTTATGTGTTTAGCCGTGATGGCGATATTAAAGAGTTACCACGTGGTTCGACTGTTTTGGATTTTGCCTATCACGTGCATACCGAAGTGGGTAACAAATGTTATGCCGCACGCGTGAACCAGCGCTATGTGCCGCTGACCTATACTCTGAAAACCGGTGAGCAGGTTGAAATCTTAACCAAAAAAGATCGCGAGCCGAACCGGGACTGGTTGGTCAATTCACTGGGCTACATTAAAACTGCCCGGGCACGGGATAAGTTACGTCACTGGTTTAGACAGCAAGACCGCAGTAAAAATCTGGAAGTAGGCCGTGAAATTCTCAATAAAGAGCTTTCACGTCTGGCGATTCACCCGAAAAGTATTGATTTAAGTGACTATTGCAATCACTTCAATGTCAAGTTGGGTGAAGACATTCTGATTGGACTGGTAAATGGCGATATCAGCCTGCATTCCTTGATCAATCAGGTTAACCGTCATATGCATATCGGTCAGGACGAGCCTGAACTGGTACTCAAACCGACCTTGAATCCGCGTGCCAGTCATACCTTGTCGGCACACGGCATTTTAATTGATGGTTTGGACAATGTGGAACTGCATATTGCCCAATGTTGTCAGCCGGTGCATGGCGAATCGATTGGCGGTTATATTACCCTGAATCGTGGCGTCAGTATTCACAAGGTGGCCTGTCCGGATTATGTACGCATGATTTCTCAGGAACCTGAACGTGCTGTCGAAGCCGATTGGGAAATGCAGCCGACCCGTGGCCAAAGTGTACAGATTGTGGTGGAAGCCTATGACCGTCGCGGTCTGCTCAAAGACCTGACTCAAGTGATTTTCTCGGATCAGATTAATATTCGTCAGGTAAATACCATTTCTGAAGCGGACGGTATTGCCAACATGAAACTGTTGATTGAGGTTAAAGGTTTGGCCCAGTTATCACGTCTTTTGGCGCGTTTGGAACAACAGCCGGGCATTATCAGTGCGCGCCGTTTGGTGCAAGGCAATTAATTCAACATTGCACTGATGCAATAAAAACCAGCAACACCTGTTGCTGGTTTTTTTATGTTTGATCAATTTTTTAAGGGTTTTCAAATAAAATAAACAATGAAATCAAAAATATAAATTTAAATAATTGATATTGTACAAGATACATTTTGTGTAATTTTTATTACAAATGCTATAATCCCGCCAATTAAAATAGCCTCGAGCTAAAATATTTTTGGGTATGGAAAATTAGGGCAATGCTTCAAATCAATGTGTCACAACTGTGCATAAGTCGTGCCGATGAAACCGTTGCCGCCTTAGAACAAATTCCAGCCATGCAGCGCAGACGTTTGTCAGGGATTGCCAAACTCGCTTTAAGCAGTGCCATTCAATCGCTGAATGCTGAACGGGCAGATTATATTGTTTGGGCTTCGCAATATGGCGATGAACATAAAACTTTAAACATTCTGGCTGATGTGCTGCAAGATCAGACGCCATCACCCACCCAGTTTTCCACGTCGGTGCATAATGCGATTGCCGGGTTATATTCGATTTTGTGTCAGGATGCGACCCCGTCGACCAGCCTGGCGGCTTCGTGGAGTGAAGCGCTGATTGAAGCCTATGCCTGGTTAAAAACCACAACGCAACCCAATCCACGCGTTCTGGTGGTGTATTATGACGAGGCATTACCGGCACTTTATCAGGAAGCTGAGCCTTTTACAGCTTTTGCCATGTCGGCAATTGTTGGTCTTGACGTACCCAACCTGCAACTGGATATGCAAGCACTAGGCAATCATTGCCATAAATATAAAGATGCACTCAATTTTCATGATTTCTGGCAGCAATCTGCACAAAATCAAGTTCCCCTGCATACTCAGGCGTGGCAAACATGTTAAAACCAGATCAACTTAAACAAAAAGCCAACTACCTGTGGCGTGTGGGCGCAACTGGGTTTAGTTTTGCCAGTTTTGGTATTGGCGGTGTGGCCATTGGCGGACTGGTTGCCCCTTTGGTCAATTTATCGACCCGCAATCCGGACTTGCGTCAGCAGCGTGCGCAAAAGGTGATTAAGCATAGTTTCAAGGGCTTTACCGAAATGATGGTCAAGCTGGGAATTATGACCTATGACATCGAGGGGTTGGAAAAATTACAGCACAGTCAGCAGGAACTGGTGATTGCCAATCATCCGACACTGGTGGATGTGGTGGTGCTGATCGGGCTGATGGAACAGGCCAACTGTGTGGTCAAGCAAGCACTGTGGTCGAATCCCTTTACCAAAGGTCCGGTACAAAGTGCCGGTTATATTTTAAATGCCGGTTCTGAGCAATTTATCCATGACTGCGTGGAAAAGCTCCGGCAGGATCAGGCGGCATCGCTGCTGATTTTTCCGGAAGGAACACGGACCGCCAAAGGGGAATTGCTGAATGAGTTTCAGCGTGGGGCGGCCAATATTGCCATTCGCGCCAATGTGCCGATTCGTCCGGTGCTGATTAACTGTACCCCTTCAACCTTAACCAAGAATGAAAAGTGGTATCACATTCCTTCACAGCCCTTTCATATTCAGGTGAAGGTACTGGATGCCATTCAAGTCGATGATCTTTTGGAAGATGCCAGCGTAAATCCCAAAAATGTGCGTCAGCTCAATCATCAATTACACCAATTTTTTAACCAAGAGTTATCTAAAAAATGAGCAATCTTGCTGATGAATTAAAGCAAATGATTATTGATGTTCTAGCCCTTGAGGACATCAGCATAGAAGATATTGACACCGATGCCCCTTTATTTGGCGATGGTTTGGGTCTGGATTCTATTGATGCCCTGGAACTTGGCCTGGCTTTGAAAAAGCGTTACAACATTCATTTGAATGCTGAATCGGCAGAAACCAAACAACATTTTAAATCAATTCAAAGTCTGGTTGCTTTGGTTGAAGCACAGCAACAGGTATAAGAGGTAGTCATGCTAACTCAGGAACAAGTACTGGAAAAACTTAGAGAATGGATGGAAGATCTGTTTGAAATTAGCCCTGAAGATGTGCAGCTGGATGCCAATTTGGCGAATGATCTGGATGTCGACAGTATTGATGCAATTGATCTGGTGGTCAAAATCAAGGAACTGACCGGCAAGCAGGTCAATCCTGAAGATTTTAAAAATGTCCGTACGGTGCAGGATGTGGTAACCGTAATTCAGAACATGTCTGCTGCATGAAATGGCTCTTGAAAGGGATAGTGGCAATTGGCTTGCTTCTTTATCCCTTTTTAGTGGGTTATAGCCTGGCCCATGGACAATATGTCTGGGTCAGCAGCCTGCTGATTGTTTTGGGACTCTTGCGCCTGTTCAGTAAGGGCAATGCCTTGCTGTGGCCTTTAACCGGCTTTGCCATTTTGTGTGGTAGCTTGAGCCTGATTTTAAAAGATCATGCCTGGCTGAAACTGTATCCGGTGTTAATGAGTGTCGGGGCATGTATGATTTTTGCCTCGACGTTAATTCGACCACCTTCCATGATTGAGCGTTTTGCCCGGTTGGCAGAACCGGATTTACCCGAAGCAGGTGTGATCTGGACCCGTAAAGTCACCATGATGTGGTGCGGTTTTTTTGTATTGAATGCCTTGATTGCCTTGGCGACAGTCTTGTTTGCTTCCATGCAGACTTGGGTGCTATATAACGGCTTTATTTCCTATGTGTTGATGGGGCTACTATTACTGGGCGAATTTATCTTGCGTAAGCGGCAACAGCGCTTAAATCAAATTCAGGAATAAAAATAGAATATTATGTTGTGTCATTTTCAAAGTCATCTTCATTCACAGAAAGCACTGTGCATTCAGCCTGATTTAAGCCAAATCCGCTTTCAGGATTTCTGGCAGGATGTGATACAACAAAGCCAGGCCATTGAGTCACTTGTACAGGACAGCTGGGCGCTTTGGGAACCTGACAGTTACCAGTTTTTAGTACTGCTGTTTGCGGCACTGCTGGCCAAAAAACAGGTATTACTACCTCCGCACCGGGTCAGTGACTTAGAAAAAGAACTGGCTGAACAGAACATTTATTTTTTACAGCGTCAGCCTGTAGCTGTTTCCCACAACCAGCCGATTCAACTCAATCTGGATGATGCCTTTTTAAATCAGGCGCAAATCTATTTTTACACTTCAGGCTCCACCGGGCAGCCGAAGAAAATTCCACGCAGCTTGCGCCAGTTGCTCAATGAAGTACAGGGGCTGGATGCCAGTTTTCAGTTGCCTGAGCAGGCGATTGCGATTGCCACAGTGAGCCATCAGCATATTTATGGCCTGCTGTTTAAGTTGCTCTGGCCACTGGCAAGCGGTCGCTGTTTTTATCAGGCACAGTTGGCCTTTCCGGAAGATGTGGCCGACATCCAGAAAAAACTCAGTACATTCAAGATTGATAATTATGTGATTTCCAGTCCGGCCCTGTTAAAGCGCTGGACCCATGATGTCTTGTTGCAAGATTGCCTGACCGTTTATTCATCCGGTGGGAAACTGGAATCTGGAGTGCGTCCTTATTTAAACAGACCGATTAGCGAAGTGTTTGGCAGTTCGGAAACCGGGGGAATTGCCCATCGCCAGCAGGATGATGCCTTGTGGATGCCTTTTGCCAATGTCGATATTCAGGCCAGTGAGCAGCAGGAACTCCAAGTTAGAACCAATCATGCTTTTAGCGCAGACTGGATTTTCACTGGCGATAAGGTCGAAGTTATTGAGCCGGGCAATTTGAAAAGTCCATTTCATGTGTTGGGTCGCTTGGACCGGATTGTCAAACTGGAAGAAAAACGTTTAAGTCTGGATGCCATCGAGCAGAAAATTATCGAGCTGGATGACATCGTACAGTGTCATGTGCTGATTCTTGAACGGGAACATCGTCAGATTTTAGCCTGTGTTGCGGTATTGTCAGAGCAGGCCAGATTGCAGTTACAGCAAGGCTCCAAAGCACAATATGTGGCAGCCATCAAAGCACAGTTAAAGGCCAAGCTGGAAGGCATTGCCATTCCAAGACAGTGGCGTTTTTTGACACAATTACCGCAAAATGCCCAATCCAAGCTGAATAAACACTACATGAAATCCTTATTTCAGCCGATGTTGTTGCCTATAGTACTGGAACAGCACCATGAGTCAGAGCAGGTCAGCTATCGTTTGGAGTTTTCACCTGAGCTGGAATGTTTTAAAGGGCATTTCCCCGGCAAACCTATTTTTCCGGGTGTAGGACAAATCGGTTTTATCCAGCATTTTGCCCGTCAGAGCTGGGCAGAGCTGGAATGGTGTAACGGTTTTGAGCAATTAAAATTTCAGGACCTGATTCAACCGTATATGGTGTTGCAACTGAAATTGACCAGAAAATTGCACAAAGTCAGTTTTGAGCTTTGCCATGCAGAGCAGACCTTGGCCTCTGGTCGATTGCTGTTTCATATACCTACCGAACCTGCTTAAAAAGGACGATTTATGCAGCATTGTTTTGTCATTCCGGTATATAACCATCCTCATTATATTGAGGCGTTAGTGACTCATCTGGACCAGTTTCAAATGCCGATCATCTTGGTGAATGATGGCAGTGATGCCGCATGTACCCAGCTGTTACATGATATTGCAGCACAACATTCATTGGTTGATCTGGTTGAACACACGCATAATCAGGGCAAAGGACAGGCTGTCATCACTGGTTTGCGCCATGCCCACAAGCTCGGTTTCAGTCATGCTTTGCAGCTCGATGCTGACGGTCAGCATGACTGGCAGGATGTGGCAAAATTCCTGCAAATTTCCCAGCAACACCCGGATGCGATGGTTATCGGTCAGCCAGTTTTTGATGCATCGGTGCCGAAAAAACGCCTTTATGGCCGTTATGCTACGCATATCTGGGTCTGGATTAACAGCTTGTCTTTGGATATCAAGGATAGCATGTGTGGTTTCCGGGTCTATCCCTTAGCACCTACCATTCAGGTGCTGGATTCGGCAAAGTTTCAGCCGCGTATGGGCTTTGATAGCGAGATTCTGGTGCGTCTGAAATGGGCCAATGTATCTTTTATCAATGTGCCGACCAAAGTCATTTATCCGGAAGATGGCATTTCCCATTTCAACGCCTGGCGTGACAACTGGGGAATGAGTCAGACCCATGCCAAATTGCTGGGTGGGATGCTCATTCGTTTGCCGCAATTATTGCGACAAAAAATGCAAGGTTGATGCTGTGGCTGATCTGAACCCGACCCAATGGAATGATATCAAAGAACGTGGTGGTATGTTACCTTTGACTTTGATGTTGGCTTTCTATCGCGTAGGCGGGCGATGGCTGTGTCGCATATTGCTGTATTTTATTATTTTGTGGTATTGGCTGTTTGCGATCGCAGCACGTCAGGCTTCAATGCAATATTTGACCCGATTGCACCATTTTGCCGGTCAAAACTCTCCATTTCCGCATACGCCGAGTCTGACCCATAGTTATCAGCATTTTATGCAGTTTGGCGAATGTATTCTGGATAAAATTGAAGGCTGGCTGGGCAATATTCCCGAGCAGCAATTACAGTTGCATGGTCATGAGCATTTTCGTGCCCGCTATCAAAAGGGGGCTGTCATTGTGGTGTCGCATTTTGGCAATATCGAGTTGCTGCGGGCGATCAAGTCGGAATATCCACAAAAAATTAATGTGCTGGTCTATCAAAAACATGCTACCAAATTTAACCAGTTCCTGAAAAAACTCAATCATCATGCCGATGTCAATTTGATCTCGGTGGATGAACTGGGTATTGAAACTGCCCTGATTTTGCAGGAAAAACTTGATCAGGGTGAATGGGTGATTGTGGCAGCAGACCGCGTACCGGTGCAGTCAGACCGGGTTCAATCCGTTTCATTTTTAGCTGAACAGGCGAACTGGCCGCAAGGGGCCTGGATTTTGGCCAGTTTGCTGAAAGTGCCAGTGCTGGCCGTGTTCTGTTATCGGGTCGGTACTCATTTTGAAGTACATATCCATTCGATTGCTGAACAACTGAATTTTCCGCGTAACAACCGTCTGCAAGCCATGCAAACGACCATCCGTGAATATGTATCACTCCTTGAGCAGCACTGTATTCGTGCGCCGTATCAATGGTTTAATTTTTATAATTTTTGGAACAAAGATTAATGCAAGTTTTAGTTATTGGGGAACATCCACTTTCAATTGAAGATGTGGTGGCAGTCGCACGTCAGGAAAAACGCGTGGCTTTACCGGACTCGAATGAGTGGCACAATTTGATTCAGCGCGGTGCTGATTTTCTGGATCAACTGTTGCAGGATGAAGGCGTGATTTATGGCGTGACCACCGGTTATGGCGATTCCTGCCTGGTGGAAATTCCTGCGCATCAGGTCAATGAACTGCCTTTGCATTTATCGCGTTTCCATGGCTGTGGTCTGGGACAAAATCTGGATTTAATTAGCGCACGTGCAGTAGTGGTGACACGCCTGTGCTCGCTGGCACGTGGCTATTCCGGGGTTTCGCATGCGCTGCTGGAACGTCTGGTGTGGATGTTAAATGAAAACGTGATTCCGGTGATTCCTTCTGAAGGTTCGGTGGGGGCCAGTGGCGATTTAACCCCATTGTCCTATATTGCCGGCGCATTGGTCGGTGAGCGCGATGTGTATGATCAGGGACAGATTGTTCCGGTCAGTCAGGTCTATGCAGAAAAAGGCCTAGAACCCCTAGTGATGCGTCCCAAAGAAGGCTTGGCGCTGATGAACGGTACAGCAGTGATGACCGCAATTGCCTGCCTGAACTATAAAAAAGCCGAACAGATCAGCTTGGCCAGTACCTGTATTACCGCGCTGAATGTATTGGCTTTAGAAGGTAATCCGAGCCATTTTGATGAAGTACTTTTTGCGCAAAAACCGCATCCGGGCCAGCAAAATATTGCCGCACAGCTGCGTGACTGGCTGAACAGTGAAGTACAGACTGAACATCAAAGTTCACGCCTGCAGGACCGTTATTCGCTACGCTGCGCACCGCATATTATTGGCGTATTTGAAGATTCTAAAGTATGGCTGCGCCAGTTTATTGAAAATGAACTGAATTCCAGCAATGACAATCCGCTGATTGATCCGGTGAACTTGCGTGTGTTGCACGGCGGGCATTTCTATGGCGGTCACATTGCCCAGGCCATGGACAGCCTGAAAATCATGATCGCCAATATTGCCGACCTCATGGACCGTCAATTGGCGCAACTGGTGGACTATAAAATGAATAACGGTTTGCCGCGTAATCTGACTGGGGCAACCGATGAGCGCCTACCGCTGAATCATGGCTTTAAGGCGGTGCAGATTGGCGTGTCGGCGTGGACCGCAGAAGCCTTGAAACAAACTCTTTCTGCTTCGATTTTCTCGCGCTCGACCGAATGTCATAACCAAGACAAGGTCAGTATGGGTACCATTGCCGCACGTGATGCCAGCCGTGTGATTGTATTGACCGAACAGGTGATTGCAGCATTGTGCTGTGCCAGTGTACAGGCCATTCATTTAAAAACTCTGGATGGAAAATTGTCTGAAGTCCTCGCCACATTTAAGGCCTGGGTATTAAAGACTTTTGATTATGTGGTGGAAGACCGGCCATTGCAGCAGGAGTTGCAGCAACTGGTCGACCGACTGGAAAATCTGCAATTATTGAACTGTGGACTTGTTCGCTAAACGTGATGGGAAACAGACGATGCATGCTGATGTAATGATTGAAGTGCCCTTTCATGATGTGGATACCATGGACGTGGTCTGGCATGGGCATTATTTAAAGTATTTTGAAATTGCCCGCTGCAAGTTGCTGGACCAGTTTCAGTATAACTATAAGCAGATGCGTGATTCCGGCTATGCTTGGCCGGTGATTGAAAGTCATGTGCGTTATGCGCATGGCATCCTGTTTGAGCAGAAAATTCGGGTGCGCGCCATTTTAAAAGAATGGGAAAATCGCCTGAAAATTGAATACCAGATTTTTGATGCCGAAAGTGGAAAAAGGCTCACCAAAGGCTATACCACACAAGTGGCGGTCCATATTGCCAGTCGGGAAATGTGTTTTCAGTCGCCGCAAGTTTTATTGCAGCGTTTAAACGCCTGGTCTGAGTTTAAGCCGGAGTAAATAAAGCAAGATGACATCTTTCAATCTACCACGTGCAGCAGGATTATTCCTGGCAGGACTGCTGTCGCTGATTACGTTGCTGTCACAAGCAGTACATGCGCAAAATCCGCAGCTCAGACAGATCTTTGCTCAACTTTCCGAAACACCAACGGTGCGGGCCAATTTTGAACAGCAAAAAAAACTGGCGAGCATGAACAAAACTTTCATCTCCAAAGGCACGGTGTTATTTTCCAAATCGCAGGGCGTGATCTGGAAAATCCAGAATCCGGTCAAGGCTGACCTGATTGTGACCCCACGTAAACTGGTGCAAAAAACCCAGCGGACCTATAGCCAGATTGAAATTGACAAATCTCCTTATGGTTCGGTCGCGACCATGTTCCTGCAGCTGATGTCGGGGAATGAAGCGGCTTTGGCCAAAAACTTTAGTATTGTTTCGGCCAGTTATAGTCCGGCACAGTGGACTGTGGCCTTAACCCCGAAAAGCAGTTTATTTAAAAAACTGTTTGTCCGGGTCGATGCGCAAGGGCAGCGTTATGTGGACCGTATTGTGATTCGCGAGAAAGCCAATAACAGCACCAGCATTCGCTTTAGCCAGCAAACCACCCAACCCCAAACCTTAGCGGCTGAGGAAAATGCACTTTTCCAACTGGCAAAATAAATTTACCGCACTGTGGCTGATTGTACTTAGCGTGATTGCCATTGCGCTGGGTAGCGCATGGCTGAAAAAAGACATTCATATTCAAACCAATATCTTTGCTTTATTGCCGGAAGCCCACCATGACCCGCGGCTGGAACGGGCGCAGCAATATGTCAGTCAGCAGCTGAATGACAAGGTCTT
Source organism: Acinetobacter sp. YH01018 (assembly GCF_013420295.1). Lineage (NCBI taxonomy): Bacteria > Pseudomonadati > Pseudomonadota > Gammaproteobacteria > Moraxellales > Moraxellaceae > Acinetobacter > Acinetobacter sp. YH01018. Next base: position 16,188 of record NZ_VOYL01000008.1, on the reverse strand, counting down.
TGTGGTGCTGGATGCTAAAGATGATGCCGCCCTGACCAAAGCCACAGCGACTTTTAAACAAAAGGTGGCACAAAGTGATTTATGGCAGCCCTTACATGCACAGCTGGACAGTGACAAGTTTGCCCAAGTGTTGTATCAGCATCGTGCCGGTTTGCTGTCATCCACAGATCAAAAGTTGCTGGAGCAACAGGATTATACCGCGCTGAACGAACAGGGACTGTTGCAGATCATGAGCCCGGGTATGCCGGTCACAGCAGAGCTGTTACAACAAGATCCGCTCTTATTATTTCCACGTTATGCTGTCAGCTTATCCGGTTTACAGGCGAACCCGGATATTACCCTGGAAGATGGTTTTGCCACCATTCGTGATGAGCAGGGCATTTCCCGTCTTATGGTGTTGCAGCTTAAAAATAGCCCTTACAATATTGATTATCAGGAAAAAACTGCCGCATGGATTGCGCAGTTAAATTTAAAACTGAAACAGATGCAGGTTGAGTCGCACTGGACCGGCACCTTGCTGTTTGCCCAGTTCGGTACCACCTCGGCAGAAAAAGAGATTTCCACCATTGGGGTGGGTTCGACCATCGGGATTTTCTTCCTGGTGCTGTTTGGTTTCCGCTCGGTTCGTCCGATGCTCACGGAAATGATTGCTGTAGGCACCGGCTGTCTGGTGGCCTTTGCCATCACCCATGCGGTGTTTGGGGAAATTCACCTGATGACCCTGGTGTTTGGTGCCAGTCTGGTCGGGGTCTGTGTCGACTTTTCCTTTTACTTTATGGCGATGCAATCACAGCATCGGCATATTGACGGTTTTGCCGTACTTAAACCGCTGTTGCCCAGCCTGTTTATGGGGCTGATGACCACCTTGGTGGCGTATATTTTCCTCAGTTTTACCCCATTTCCAGGCTTTAGGCAGATTGCTGTTTTCTCAATGGTGGGGCTGACTGCGGCCTGGATTACCAGCATTTTATTGTTGCCAAGACTGCCGGCATTAAATGCTGAACCGGCGATTCGCTGTTTAAGCTTTATTGGCCAAGCCCGAACCTTTATCCAGGCCAGAAAGGGGCTGCGTTATGGCTTGATCGCTGTGATTACGGTCGTCACCGGCAGCAGTTTGATGTTGCTGCAAAGCAATGATGATATTCGTAACCTGCAAAGTATGGATCAAAAGCTGAAACAGGAAGACCAGTATGTGCGTGAACGCTTTATGCAGCAGCAAAGCAGCGAATACTTTGTGGTGCATGGCGATACGCTGCAGCAGCTGGAACAGAATGAACAGCAATTGCTGCAAAAACTGCAAGTGTTACAGGCGCAAAACAAGCTGGAAGGTGTTCAGGCTTTAGGTCAATGGCTACCCTCTAAAGCGCAGCAGCAACACAATATCCAGTTACTGCAAGCCATTCCAGCCAGCGCCTTAAATGAATACGCTGCTGCATTGCAGCTCAATCCGGTAGAAGTACTGGCTTGGCAAAAACAGTTGGCCCGGCAGCCTCTACTCAGTCCTGCTGAAATGAGCCAGCATCCTTTGGCTTTTTTACAAATGAGCCCAACCGAGCGTCTGGTGCTGCTGCAAAATGTGCATGATGTGGCTGCCTTGCAACAGCTGAATAGTCCGCAGGCACAGCTATTGCGTCCGGTGAACCAGTTGTCTGAACTGTTCCAGCAACACCGTATTCAGGCACAGTGGTTGCTGCTTTCTGCCTTAGTCTGCCTGATGATTGGTTTGGGCATCCTATATGGGCTGAAGTCGATTTTGCCTTTGGTGTTACCGGTCAGTCTGGCTTTAATGACCACCTTCGCCATTCAGGCCTGGCTCGGAGTGGAAATCAATCTGTTCAGCATTATGGGCACTTTCCTGATTATCGGGATTGGGGTGGACTATGCCATTTTTTACCGCCATGGACATGATCATCCACAAGTAGTTGGCATGGCCTTATTCCTATGTATGATGTCGACCTTATTAGGTTTCGGGTTATTATCCTTTAGCCAGACTTATGCCATTCACTGCTTTGGTTTGACGGTTTTATTTGGGGTTATTTTTTCATTTATCTATGCAACATTGTTTACATCATCCGATGCCAAACATGTTGTGCTTCAACAGTATCAGCCAAAGAGCTGAAAAAATAAGGTACAGTGCAATGAGCACCATGCAACACACAGATGTATTGATTATTGGCGCAGGGCCATCGGGGAGTTCGGCAGCAGCATTACTGCGCCAGAAAGGCTATCAGGTCACGATCATCGAAAAACAGCATTTTCCACGCTTTTCCATTGGCGAATCATTACTGCCGCAATCGATGGTTTTTTTAGAGGAAGCCGGATTGCTGGATACGGTGCGTGAGCATGTCGAACAGTTTGCCTTCCAGTTTAAAAATGGCGCGGCTTTTTTAAAGGGGCAGCAGCGCAGTTTTTATGATTTCCGAGAGAAATTTAGCGACGGTCCCGGTACCACCTGGCAGGTGCGCCGTGCCAATTTTGACCATTTGCTGGCACAACAGGCAGAAAACTATGGTGCCGAAATTCGCTTTGGCCATGAAGTCATAGATGTCAATGTTCAGCCCGAACATCCGATTTTAACGGTTAAAGACGAACAGCAGCAGGTCTATCAGATTCAAGGCAAATTTTTACTCGATGCCAGCGGTTTTGGCCGCATCCTGCCGAAATTTCTCGATCTGGAAAGCCCGTCCGATTTTCCGGTACGTCGTGCCGTGTTTACTCATATTGAAGATGGCATTCTGGATGACCCGGAATTTGACCGGGAAAAAATCTTGATTACGGTACATGCCAAAGACCCACGTGCCTGGTACTGGCTGATTCCATTTGCTGATGGTCGTTGCTCTTTCGGGGTCGTAGCCGAGCAGGATTTCTTTGAACGCTATGGCTTTGATGGCAGTGCCGATTATGATCTGGATGCCTTGTTGCCGCGGATTCTGGCAGATGAAGAAAGCCTATCGCATGTGCTGCGCAAGGTCAAATTTGATACGCCGGTGCGTACCCTGGTGGGCTACTCTGCCGATGTCAAACATCTGGCCCAGCGTAACTATGCTTTATTGGGTAATGCCGGTGAATTCCTCGACCCGGTATTTTCTTCTGGTGTGACCATTGCCCTGAAATCTGCCAGTCTGGCCATTTCACTGGTTGATCAGCAGCTGCAAGGACAGCCGGTCGACTGGACGGAGCAATATGAAAAACCGCTACGTGCCGGTATTCAGGTGTTCCGTGCCTATGTCGAGTCGTGGTATAGCGGTGAATTTCAGGATGTGGTGTTCTCGAAAAATCAGGATGACAAAATCCGCCGCATGGTCTCTTCCTTACTTGCCGGCTATGCCTGGGACAGCAGCAATCCAATTTATAAAAATGCCAAAAAGCGTTTAAGCACGCTGGCGGAATATTGCCGTGATCCGCAGTTACAACACATCGAGATGAACGGTGCCTAGAATGAAACTGAAATGGACGGGGATTTTGCTCGCTGCAGTCCTGCTATGCAGTGGCTGCCAGTCCATGCTGCCTCAAGCACCAGGTCTGGCAACGGCTGCCTGGACTGCACAAAACTACCAGCGTCAGGATCAGTTAGAAATTCAATGGAAAGCGCACAGTTTCAGCTTTTTACTGTATCAGCAACAACAAGGTCAAAAGCTGGAAATGCTGGCTTTGACCCTGACAGGGCAGCAGTTATTCAAGCTCAGTTTTGATGGCCGCAAGGTTGATGTCGAACAGCGCATTGCACCAATGAAGCTGTTGCCATTTGAATTTGTGGTGCGCGACATTCTCTATGCCACCTATCCGGATTTTGCCCGCTTGCAGCAGAATGTCCGCATTGAAACTTCGGCTCAGACCTGGAAAGTATGGATCAATCAGCAGCATGTGCTGAATATTCAACAGCAGGACGGGGCCATTGAGCTGAACAATCTGCAGGTACCGTACCAGATGGTCATCAGTCCTATCAGCGAAGGCCTGACCAGCACAGAGGGGGAAAACTCAGATGTGCAAAGCACTGAATAAGGGGGATGAGCATGGGCGATAAAATCACACAATATCCTGCAGTCGGCATTCAGTTGAGTGCCGGTCTATCTACACTCGGAAATACCGCTGAACAGATCAGACAGGCGCTGACCACGCAGCAAAATACCTTGAGCCTTCGTTCAGGATTTATTCCGGAAAAACAGGTCTGGGTAGGCGCCTATCAGCAGCCTTTAATCGAAACTGTTCCCGCATTTTTGCAGGATGTTGATTCGCGTAATCTACGTTTTGCCTTAACGGCGTTAAGCTCGATTGAAAGCGAAATCCGAGATTATACTGCGCAGTTTGATCGCAAACGTCTGGCAATTATTCTGGGCACATCGACCTCCGGCATTGCTGACAATGAAATATTGCTGAAACAGTATTTTAACCATCACAGCAAAATTGAAATTAATCACTATAAACAGGAAATGGGTAGTCTGGCCAAAGGTCTACAGATGCATCTTGGCTGGGAAGGTCCGGCATACACCATTTCCACGGCCTGTTCTTCCAGTGCCAAAGCCATGGCGGCAGGACAGCGATTGATTAATGCCGGTCTGGCAGATGCGGTGCTGGTCGGTGGTGTTGATACCTTGTGCCGGTTGACTCTGAATGGTTTTTATAGTCTGGAAAGCCTGTCCAATGATCTGTGTCAGCCCTGTGGTGCACAGCGTGACGGCATCAATATTGGCGAAGCGGCGGGACTGTTTTTATTGTCCAAAGAAAGCGCCCCTGTGATGCTGATGTCCGCCGGTGAGTCGATGGATGCCTGGCATATTTCTGCACCGCATCCGGAAGGCAAAGGGGCTGCCGAAGCCATGCAAAAGGCGCTGGATATGGCCGGCATTAGCGCCAGTGAGATTGGCTATTTAAATATGCACGGAACGGCAACGCCGCAAAATGATGCCATGGAAATTAAAGCGGTACAGACGGTATTCCAGCAATATGAAGTACCGATCAGCAGCAGCAAACATAAAACCGGGCATTGTCTGGGAGCCGCTGGAGCTATTGAAGCCGTAATTTGCCAGCAGGTGTTAGCCGATCAGTCCTGGTTGCCGCTGCATCATTCAGGCAGTATCGATCCGGAACTGGATGAAGCCAACTATGTGCTGAATGCGCAGTTGCAACAACCGATAGAATATGTCATGAGTAATTCTTTTGCCTTTGGCGGCAGCAATATCAGCCTAATTTTTGGAACAAAATTGAAATGATGGATGCAATACAGTTTATCCCGCATGAACAGCCGATGGTGTTTATCGATCATCTGATTGAAGCCAGTGACAATTTTGCCATTGCCGAACTGGTGATTCGTCCCGAATTGATGTTTTGTGAAGCGGAAGGCTTGCCGACCTGGAGCAGTATTGAACTGATGGCACAGACCATTAGTGCTTATGCCGGGCATAAAGGAAAAATGTCAGGTTTGCCGCCTAAAATTGGTTTTTTATTGGGCACGCGTAAAATGCAGTTGCCTGTGCCTTATTTTGCTTTAGGTGAAACCGTCAGGATTAAAGCGGAACAAGGTTATTTACATGAGGGGCTGGGGCAGTTTCAATGTGAAATTGAATACCGGGAACATCGCTTTAGTGCCATGTTGAGTGTATTTGAGCCGCCAGAAATGAAAGAAGAACTTAAGGATACAGTGTGAGTAGACGAATTTTAGTAACAGGCTCAAGCCGTGGAATTGGTAAAGCCATTGCCTTGCAACTGGCACAGGCAGGATTTGATGTCACCGTCCATGCGCGCTCCAGACAACAAGAAGCCGAACAGGTGGTCGAAGAAATCCATGCTTTAGGCCAAGCCAGCCATGCACTGTTATTTGATGTAAATGAACGTGAAAAAGTGCTGCAATTGCTGGAACAGGATGTTGCCGAGCATGGCGCATTTTATGGTGTGGTATTGAACGCAGGCTTAACCCGTGACGCGGCATTTCCGGCCTTAACCGACAGCGATTGGGATGAGGTGGTTTCGACCTCACTGGACGGTTTTTACAATGTACTGAAGCCTCTGGTGATGCCGATGATTCGTTTGAAACAGGGCGGTCGCATTGTGACTTTATCTTCGGTTTCAGGTTTGATGGGTAATCGGGGACAGGTCAATTATAGTGCCGCCAAAGCCGGCCTGATTGGCGCGACCAAGGCTTTGGCACTGGAACTGGCGAAACGCAAGATTACCGTGAACTGTGTGGCACCGGGTTTAATTGAAACCGAAATGGTCACTGAAGAAGTGAAAGAACATGCCCTGAAAATGATTCCCTTACAACGTATGGGGCAGGTTGATGAAGTCGCCAAAGTAGTGAAATTTTTATGCAGTGATGATGCCAGTTATATCACCCGACAGGTGATTTCGGTCAATGGGGGCTTGATTTGATGAAACGTGTTGTAGTGACGGGCATGGCTGGAATCACCTCTTTAGGTGAAACCGCAGATCAGGTATTTGCACAATTTGAACAGGGCAAAAGCGGTATTCGCTATATGCCGGACTGGGAGGTGTATACCGACTTGCGCAGCAAACTGGGTGGTCCGGTCGAATCCTATACCATTCCCAAGCATTTTAACCGTAAAGTGACCCGCGGCATGGGTCGGGTGGCCCTGATGTCAACGGTCTGTGCTGAAAAAGCCTTGGAAGATGCCGGTCTGTTAAATGACCCGGTTTTAAGTAGTGGTCAAACTGGTGTGGCCTTCGGTTCATCTGCTGGCAGTGTCGATGCAATTGGCGAGTTTGGCAGCATGTTGATTGATAACAACATGAACAAACTCAATGCCACCACGTATATCCGCATGATGTCGCATACCAGTGCCGTCAACATGACCGTTTATTTTGGCTTGAAAGGTTTAACCTTACCGACATCCAGTGCCTGTACCTCAGGTTCCATGGCGATTGGTCAGGCCTATGAAGCCATTAAATATGGCAAGCAGACTGTAATGCTGGCAGGTGGTGCCGAGGAACTCAGTGCCGCAGGTTCCGCGGTATTTGATGTGTTGATGGCCACCAGTAGTCAAAATGAGCATCCGGAAAAAACCCCGCGTCCATTTGATAGCAAACGTGATGGTCTGGTGGTCGGTGAAGGCGCAGGCTGTTTAATTCTGGAAGAATATCAACATGCCCAAGCACGCGGCGCCAAAATTTATGCAGAAATCATCGGTTACGGCAGCAATACCGATGGTCAGCATGTCACCCGTCCAGATGCTGAAATGATGGGACGCTGTATCCAGTTGGCTCTGTCAGATGCGCAAATTGCAGCAGACCAGGTGGACTATGTCAATGCGCATGGAACCTCCACCGATCAGGGCGATATTGCTGAAACCCAGGCCACGGCTCGCGTACTGGGCAAAAAACCGATCAGCTCTTTAAAAAGCTATTTTGGCCATACTTTGGGGGCTTGTGGAGCAATTGAAGCCTGGCTCAGTATCGAGATGATGCAGCGTAGCCAGTTTATACCGACATTAAATCTGGATGAAATTGATGCGGCCTGTGGCGATCTGGATTACATCATCAAACAGTCAAGAAATATGCATGCCGACATAGTTATGAGTAACAATTTTGCTTTTGGAGGAATTAATACCTCCCTGATTTTTAAACGTGTCTAACAACAATTAGAGGGTATACATCATGTTGATGAAGAAATTAACACTTACAGCTGCATTGTGTTTGGGTGGAATCGTTTCAGCTCAAGCTGCAGATCAAATGCATGACTTCAACTTCCAGGAAGCGGTGAGTCGCGCAGTTGCTGACGGTACACTGGACGGTTCGGTTAAGTTTTACTTGGCGGGTACACGTGCGGGTGGAAAAGTCATTCAAAAAGGTTTAGTGAGCAATAAAAAAACCAATGGTTTTGCCAAGTCTGCTGAAAGTTCATGCGATCATGTTTTACGTTCTGCTTTAATCCAGTTCCAGAACACTGCCAAGGCAAAGGGTGCCAATGCTGTCACCAATATTGTGAGCTACTATAAAGCAAACGAAACCCGCAGTACCACCACTTATCAATGTGCCAAAGGAACTGCGGTTGCCGGTGTAGCCTTAAAAGGTGATCTTGCAAAACTATAAGCTTGTGCATTCATACTGATAAAATTTCAGATCTCGTACAGCATTTTATATTTTTGACCTGCATAAAAAAGCCCATCACATGATGGGCTTTTTTATCGAATTTAAAGAAAGCACAGAAATTACTTTGGAATTTCCTGTTCCTCATCAAATTCAGGTTTCACCTGTACAATAAAGTCCTGACGGTTCAGGCCACGCCATAAGGCAAATGCAGTACCAATATAAATTGAAGAATAGGTACCGACAAATACACCAATAAACATCGCAATCGAGAACCAGTGCAGACCTTCACCGCCCAGGAACATCATCGCGACAACGACCAGCAATAAAGTCATGGAGGTGTGGATGGTCCGACGTAAGGTTTCAGTCAACGCGATATTGACGATTTCAACTGGCGAGGCACCGCGAATCTTGCGAAAATTTTCACGGATACGGTCGGATACCACAATGTTATCGTTTAACGAGAAACCTAACAGCGCAAGAATAGCTGCCAGTACGGTTAAATCAAACGGCCATTGCATCATGGCAAAAATACCAATGGTGACAATGATGTCATGGAATAACGAAAGCACCGCACCTACCGCCAGCTTGAATTCAAAACGAATGGTCACGTAAACCAGCATGAGCAGTAATGCCAAGGCTACAGCACCTGCCGAACGAATATACAGCTCGTTACCGACCTGTCCACCGACAGAATCCACTTTGTGGACCTCAGCAGGGTTATTCGGTAATTGTGCTGCTTTGGTGATGGCGTTATTCAGATCTTCTACTTCAATGTTCTGAACAGGCATACGAACCAGAAGGTCTTTGTTACTGCCGAGGGTTTGTACCACAGCATCCTTAAAGCCCGCCTGGTTCAAAGCCTGAATAACTTCGACCTGATTGGCCGGTTGTTTATAGTTCAGCTCAGCAGATACACCGCCAGTAAAGTCCAGACCGAGGTTTAGACCTTTGGTGACAATAAAGAAAATACTGGCCAAAGTTAAAAGAATAGAGATGATTGCCGCAGGTTTGGCAATCTTCATAAAGTCAATGATGCGCTCATCATCCGGGCGACCGTATTTCTTTTTCGGTTGAGTCATATCAGTCATCTTCGATCTCCTAAATGCTCAACTTTTTCAAGTTACGTTTTTTGCCATAAATAAGCTGTACGATGGCACGTGTCACCGTAATGGCTGTAAACATCGAGCAGACAATACCGATCATTAATGTCACCGCGAAGCCCTTGATCGGACCTGTACCAATGGCAAACAGAATGAACGCAACCAGGAAGGTGGTTAAGTTCGAGTCAAAAATGGTGTTATAGGCCCGATCATAACCGGCGACAATCGCCTGTTTGGGCGAGGCCCCCCATTTCATTTCTTCCCGTATTCGCTCACAGATTAGTACGTTGGCATCGACCGCCATACCAATGGTAATTACGATACCGGCAATACCCGGAAGGGTGAGGGAAGCGCCAATCCATGACATCACAGTCAGGATCATAGCCAGGTTAAATACCAGTGCAAAGTTGGCAATTACACCGAACAGACGGAAGAACACCACCATCCAGATCGCCACAAGAAGGAAGCCGATTTGAGTCGATAACACACCTTTGTCAATATTTTCCTGACCCAGGCTCGGACCAACCACACGTTCTTCAACGAAATACATCGGCGCAGCCAGTGCACCGGCACGAAGCATCAAGGCAAGTTCAGCCGCTTCCTGTGGTGAATCCAGACCGGTAATACGGAACTGGGAACCCAATACCGCCTGAATGGTTGCAGCATTAATGATGACTGACTCAGCATAAGGGGTACGGACTTCAGTTTGCGCACCCGTCACAGGATCTGGAACATAGCTGATCTTCTGCTTGTTCTCGATGAACAATACCGCCATGCGTTTACCAACCGCATTACGGGTGGCATCTGCCATCAGCTTACCGCCAGCACTATCCAAAGTAATGTTTACTTCAGCACCGCCAGTATCCTGGCTAAAGCCGCTAGAGGCATTCTGAACACGTTCACCGGTCAGAATGCGGTTACGGTTCAATAATAATTCACGACCACTATCCAACGATTCATAAGCAAAAGCTTCAGTACCCGGAGGTAGGGCCTGAGCTGTAGACTTGCCGGTATACGGATCGATGTACTGGTCATTCAAATCGGAAACCAGACGGAATTCCAGGTTGGCTGTACGGCCCAAGACGCGTTTCGCTTCAGCAGTGTCCTGAACACCCGGAAGTTCAACCACAATACGGTTGCTGCCTTGAGTTTGAACCAATGCTTCCGCTACACCTAACTCATTAATACGGTTACGTAAAGTGGTTAAGTTCTGGTTAACGGCATAAGACTGAATTTCCTGCTTGCGCACGTCGGTATAGTTCAGACGTAAAGTTGAACCGGACTCAGAGGCAATTGCTTGTTGGTTGAATTCATTGCCATTACGACGCAAGAAATCCATCACGGCTTCACGGTCACCGTTATTGGCAAACTGAACGGTAATGGTATTGTTATTCAGTGACAGGCTGTTGAATTTTAGCTTGTTGTCACGCAATTGACGACGCAGATCAGTCGCCGATGTTTCCATACGCTGACTGATAGCCTTGTCCATATCCACTTCAAGCAGGAAGTGCACACCACCACGTAAATCCAGACCCAGTTTCATTGGCTTGGCACCAATTTTTTGAAGCCATTCAGGTGTGGTTGGGGCAAGGTTCAAGGCAACAACATAATTATCACCCAATCCGCGACGCAATACTTCTTTGGCTTTTAACTGTGCTTCAGAGGAGTCGAGACGTAAAAGGGCAGCATTATTGCTAAAGCTGTTGTCATGGCTTGAAATTTTTTCACTTTGTAATAATTGCTCTGCTTTTTGTACGATGCTCTGGTCAATTTGGGTGCCGGCTTTGGCACCGGAAATTTGAACAGCAGGTTCATCGGGGTACAAACTAGGCAGCGCGTATAATGTGCTGATCATCAAAACCACAAGGATCAGCAGATATTTCCATGCTGGGTAACGCATCTGTTTTCTTCTTAAAATGAAAAAGTCGTGCTAGGGCACGACTAATTTTGATTAGAGATTATTTAATGTGCCTTCAGGAAGAACTGAAATCACACTTGCGCGCTGAATTTTTACTTCTACGCCACGGCTGAGTTCAACCACTGCAAAATCGCCTTCAATTTTAGTGATTTTGCCCATCAGGCCACCTGCAAAAACTACTTCGCTACCTACACCCAGGCTTTCAACCAAGGTACGGTGTTCTTTCGCGCGTTTCGCTTGAGGACGCCAGATCAGGAAATAGAAAATTGCGACAAATACCACAATCATCAAAAGGTTGGTTACCAAACTTGGTTGTTGTGCAGCTTCACCTGCTGCGTGAGCAGTAGAAATAAAAAGGCTCATTTCAATTTCCTAAACTAAAAAATGTATATCAACAATATGATGATAAATAAGATAACTTGTTCAGCAATTTACCTTGTCTTTTTCTTCAGCGCAAATACTGAAAGATTAATCTTCAGGACAAGGAGGGACTTCTAGACCACGACGCGCATAAAAATCCTGTACATATTCATCAAAAGTACCATTATCTAACGCATCACGGATGTCTTGTGTAAACCTTTGGTAATAACGCAGGTTATGAATAGTACCCAGCATGGAACCAAGCATTTCACCGCATTTTTCCAGATGGAACAGATAAGCACGGGTGAAGTTTTGGCAGGTATAGCAGTCACAGTCTGGATCGAGTGGACTTTGGTCATGACGATATTTGGCATTACGAATCCGCACCAGACCGTCTGTCACAAAATAATGACCATTACGTGCATTACGGGTTGGCATGACACAGTCAAACATATCCACACCACGGCGGATGCCTTCCACGATATCTTCAGGCTTGCCGACACCCATCAGGTAACGTGGCTTGTCTTCCGGCATTTTCGGTGGCAGATGATCCAGAATCTTGATCATTTCCTCTTTCGGTTCACCGACAGAAAGACCGCCAATGGCAAAGCCATCAAAGTCGATTTCTTTTAAGCCTGCCAGTGATTCATCACGCAGGTCTTCATACATACCGCCCTGAATAATACCAAACAGGGCATTTTTATTTTTTAATACATCATGATGATGGGTTTTACAGCGTTTTGCCCAGCGCAGTGAAAGCTGCAAAGATTTCTGTGCTTCTTCACGCGTAGCCGGGTAAGGCGTACATTCGTCAAAAATCATCACGATGTCTGAATTCAAGGTATGTTGAATATCCATTGAAATTTCAGGTGATAAAAAGACTTTTGAACCATCAATTGGTGAACGGAAGGTTACACCTTCTTCTTTAATCTTACGCATCGCACCCAGGCTGAACACCTGGAAGCCGCCTGAATCGGTTAAAATCGGTTTGTTCCATTTCATGAACTCGTGCAAACCGCCATGTTCACGAATCACGTCCAGGCCGGGACGTAAATAGAGATGGAAGGTGTTACCTAAAATAATCTGGGCTTTAATATCTTCTACATCACGTGGGAGCATGCCTTTGACTGTACCGTAGGTACCGACAGGCATAAACACTGGGGTTTCCACCACGCCGTGTTCCAGCGTTAAACGACCACGACGGGCACGGCCCGACTGACCTAATTTTTCAAACTTCATAAAATATCCTGGACGAGAGCAAAGCACTGCTTTGGTTGCAGTGCAAGAGCGAAAAAACAGTTCGCCGCCAAAAGTTCGCTATTTTCCTTGATTACGCACATAAACGCCAGTGTTGTCGAATTTTAACGCGATTCTTTTTTGCTGAAGAAAATAAGCTACAAGTGAGGCTGTGCTTGCCTTGCGGATGGGCATGTAGAAATGATGCTTTTCTGCATGCCGATGTTTTCATTTATTCTAATATTAACGACTTAAAAATTCGGTCGATAGTCAAAACTCTGTGTAGCTGCCAGATCGCGGAAGGGGCGAATGGCTTTTTTACCGAGTGACAGGGTATTGACGATGTTATTGGGAAAAATCTGAATATTGTTATTAAACAGTTCAACATTGCGGTTAAAAATGGTAATGGCTGCCCCGACATTTTCATTCTGTTCTTCAATTTCATTCATCATTTTTAGATAAATTTCATTGGCTTTCAGCTCGGGATAGTTTTCTACCACGACATTCAGACTCTGCATCAATTCCTTGTTCAGGCTTTCAACGCGTTGCAACTGGGCAACATCAGCATTGTTTAAATTGAGATTTAAAATATTCTGCCGCAGTTCGGTTACTTTTTCCAAAGTACCTTGTTCAAAATTGGAATATTGTTCAACCAAAGGTTGCAAGCCATCCAGAACTTTAATCTTCTGACGCTCATAAGTTGCCACATCTGACCAGGAACGAATAGAAGCATTGTGATGACGCACAATATTATTGCGAATCATGATACAGGCTACAATCACGGCAATAGTCAACAATAAAAAAATCAATAACCCCATTTATTTGTCCCCAAACATTTACAAGATTGTTATTTTAAAAACTGCGTTAAATCACGCTGTAAACTTTCCAGATAAGGTAGTTTAAAAGTACGCAAGTGTCCACGTAATGCAGAAATATCGTGAATATTTTTTGCCCGGCTTGAAATATGAAATAAATCGGCCGTTCCTAAAAAACATAAGATATGGCTGTCGGGATGGAAAATTAAATCGCCTTGACGCTGAGCAAAAAATTCATCCAGTCTCAGCACAAATGCCGGCGTAAGCAGTTTCGCCATCTGCATTTCATCGCTGCCAAAAATATTCAGTTTCTGATTGACTTGAATATCACTGGTATGCCACGGAAAACTGTAAGGATAATAAAACTCCTTGTTGGCCGTAGTGACTGCCACACCGTGTACTTCCACATCAAAAACAAATACACCCCATAAATCTTTGTGTACTTCACTCACCTGTACTTCATTGCCGTCTTTATTACGAATCCGGATTTCATTGACATAATGATATTGAAATACCATCACCTGATGCTGTTTGCCTTCATCATCGGTCCATTGGGTGCTGGCGTAATAAGGAAAGTCATTGGAAATGCTGCCCTGATTAAAGACCGGAAATAAACGCTTTAAATGGGCAATAAATAAAACCGGTTGCAGGGGAACAGAAAAATGTTGCGGTTGTTGCTGGAAGGCAAGATTGTATTTTTTAGCAATACTTTGCTGTTCCAGATATTCGATGACTTCATCAATGGGCTTGCTTTCTTCATAACTAATATAAGCCCAGAAAATCATAAAAAAACCGCTGATCAGACTGATCTGAATCCAGATATTACCGGGATGGATAAAAATCAGCAGGATAAAAAACAGTCCTGCTGCTGCCAGAAGTAGCGGGAGGACATTTTCAAACTTGAGCACGATCGGGGCATTCCAGGGATGCAGGGCATCTAAAATATCCTGATGCGTCTGAGCCTGGCGGGCAATCTCCCAAAGCCGCGCAATATTATTAAAAACCCGTTCATTTTTTTTACGTCGAATATGAATCGAATATTTAACAGCATCGAGCGGCATGGCGTACTTCTTATTATCAACAATAATTAAGGTATGATTTTATCAACCAGCATGGCATCGCCATAACTGAAGAAACGGTATTTGGCTTCTACCGCATGATGATAGGCAGCTAAAATATTATCACGATTCGACAATGCCGAAACCAGCATCAATAACGTTGATTCAGGAAGATGGAAGTTGGTAATCAGACGATCAACCACTTTAAACTGGTAACCCGGGTAAATGAAGATTTGGGTATCACCCGTCCAGCCTTTTAATTCACCGCCATTGGCCTGTGCAGCACTTTCAGTGGCACGGGTTGCAGTTGTACCGACAGCAATGACTTTATTGCCACGCGCTTTGGTTGCTTTGATCAGCGCCATAGATTCATCAGACACATCACACCATTCACTGTGCATGATATGGTTTTCAATATCGTTGGTCCGTACCGGAAGGAAGGTTCCTGCACCGACATGCAAGGTCACAAAGGTTTTCTGGATGCCTTTTTCTTCAAGTTTTTTTAACAGGGCTTCGTCAAAATGCAGGCTGGCAGTCGGGGCCGCAACACTGGCCAGTTTAGTTGGGTCATTAAAAACGGTCTGATAACGCTCGGTATCAATTGATTCTGCTTCACGGTTGAAATAAGGCGGAATTGGCAACGCACCATAGAGATCTAAAACATTTAAAATGGGCTGAGAAAACTCGACAATGAACAGATTTTCATGACGACCTTTGACTGTGACTTTTACTTCATCTGGACCAATGAACAGTTCTGCGCCTTCTTTTGGCGAGTTACTGGCTTTAATATGGCAATGCGCAATGAACTTGTCCAGCATGCGTTCCACCAAAACTTCAACCGCACCCCCAGTGGCACGTTTACCTTTCAGACGTGCTTTCATGACCTTGGTATCATTTAAAACCAGCAAATCACCTTCATTCAGTAAATCGAGAATATCTGTAAATTGATGGTCATGATATTGACCTTGAGCATCAAGATGCAAAAGGCGTGAAGCACTACGGGTTTCAAGCGGGTAACGGGCGATCAGCTCGTCAGGGAGATCAAAGTTAAAGTCAGAAAGTTGCATCTTCAATGTATTGAAATAAGAAAAACATCCGCATTATAGGCTGGAAATGCACAAAACAGATGCTATCTGATGTTTTTTAAAACAAAGTTTTTGATTTTGATTTAAAATTGAGCGATCGGTTAATTTAGATAATTGACAATTCCAAGTTTGAGAGTAATATAGCCACCACAAGCTGATCAGCTTGCAACACCTTTCCCGAGGTGGTGAAATTGGTAGACGCGGCGGACTCAAAATCCGCTGTCAGAGATGACGTGTCGGTTCGAGTCCGACCCTCGGGACCAAGATTTTGAAGAACCCCAAGCATATTAAGTCTTGGGGTTTTTTATTGCCTGATAAAAAAGTGTGGTAGTCGCATTTAAAGCATTGATGGAGTTTATGTTATTCTTTTAAAAATATTTTTTTATTTTTATGAAAATGATAACGATTGATTTATTAATTAAAATTTTGCCAGTATAGCTAAATACTAACCTGAGTTCGATATAAAAAAGAGTAGAAAAAAAGCCCTGAATTTATAACATATTGGTTCTCAATACAAAATGTTATAAAACAAGGCTTCTCGATGGATCATATTACCGAATTATTTTGTATTTT
>NZ_VOYL01000090.1:0-4780 GCF_013420295.1 Acinetobacter sp. YH01018 | reverse complement strand
ATGAAGACGGCTTACGCCACCATCAAAGGTATTGAGGTGATGCGTGCACTACGCAAAGGCCAGGCCTCAGCATTTTATTATGGTGATCCCCTGGGCGAAATGCGCCTGGTAAGCAGAGTTTTTGAAACGTAAGGCCTTTGAATAAGACAAAAGGCTGCCTCATCGCTAACTTTGCAACAGTGCCGTTGCTCTCAGAGTTGTCGTAATTTGATGGACTATTGTCGTAATTGCTTATGGAGTTGTCGTAGTTGCTTGGAGAAATGTCGTAGTTGGATGGGGAGTAGTCATAGGGAAGACGAGCTTCATCCACTAAAACAATTGGCAGGTCAGCAAGTGCCTGCCCCGATGCCATCGCAAGTACGAGGCTTAGAACCACCTTCAACAGATCGCGCATAGTCTTCCCCAGCTCTCTAACGCTTGAGTTAAGCCGCGCCGCGAAGCGGCGTCGGCTTGAACGAATTGTTAGACATTATTTGCCGACTACCTTGGTGATCTCGCCTTTCACGTAGTGAACAAATTCTTCCAACTGATCTGCGCGCGAGGCCAAGCGATCTTCTTGTCCAAGATAAGCCTGCCTAGCTTCAAGTATGACGGGCTGATACTGGGCCGGCAGGCGCTCCATTGCCCAGTCGGCAGCGACATCCTTCGGCGCGATTTTGCCGGTTACTGCGCTGTACCAAATGCGGGACAACGTAAGCACTACATTTCGCTCATCGCCAGCCCAGTCGGGCGGCGAGTTCCATAGCGTTAAGGTTTCATTTAGCGCCTCAAATAGATCCTGTTCAGGAACCGGATCAAAGAGTTCCTCCGCCGCTGGACCTACCAAGGCAACGCTATGTTCTCTTGCTTTTGTCAGCAAGATAGCCAGATCAATGTCGATCGTGGCTGGCTCGAAGATACCTGCAAGAATGTCATTGCGCTGCCATTCTCCAAATTGCAGTTCGCGCTTAGCTGGATAACGCCACGGAATGATGTCGTCGTGCACAACAATGGTGACTTCTACAGCGCGGAGAATCTCGCTCTCTCCAGGGGAAGCCGAAGTTTCCAAAAGGTCGTTGATCAAAGCTCGCCGCGTTGTTTCATCAAGCCTTACGGTCACCGTAACCAGCAAATCAATATCACTGTGTGGCTTCAGGCCGCCATCCACTGCGGAGCCGTACAAATGTACGGCCAGCAACGTCGGTTCGAGATGGCGCTCGATGACGCCAACTACCTCTGATAGTTGAGTCGATACTTCGGCGATCACCGCTTCCCTCATGATGTTTAACTCCTGAATTAAGCCGCGCCGCGAAGCGGTGTCGGCTTGAATGAATTGTTAGGCGTCATCCTGTGCTCCCGAGAACCAGTACCAGTACATCGCTGTTTCGTTCGAGACTTGAGGTCTAGTTTTATACGTGAACAGGTCAATGCCGCCGAGAGTAAAGCCACATTTTGCGTACAAATTGCAGGCAGGTACATTGTTCGTTTGTGTCTCTAATCGTATGCCAAGGAGCTGTCTGCTTAGTGCCCACTTTTTCGCAAATTCGATGAGACTGTGCGCGACTCCTTTGCCTCGGTGCGTGTGCGACACAACAATGTGTTCGATAGAGGCTAGATCGTTCCATGTTGAGTTGAGTTCAATCTTCCCGACAAGCTCTTGGTCGATGAATGCGCCATAGCAAGCAGAGTCTTCATCAGAGTCATCATCCGAGATGTAATCCTTCCGGTAGGGGCTCACACTTCTGGTAGATAGTTCAAAGCCTTGGTCGGATAGGTGCACATCGAACACTTCACGAACAATGAAATGGTTCTCAGCATCCAATGTTTCCGCCACCTGCTCAGGGATCACCGAAATCTTCATATGACGCCTAACGCCTGGCACAGCGGATCGCAAACCTGGCGCGGCTTTTGGTACAAAAGGCGTGACAGGTTTGCGAATCCGTTGCTGCCACTTGTTAACCCTTTTGCCAGATTTGGTAACTATAATTTATGTTAGAGGCGAAGTCTTGGGTAAAAACTGGCCTAAAATTGCTGGGGATTTCAGGAAAGTAAACATCACCTTCCGGCTCGATGTCTATTGTAGATATATGTAGTGTATCTACTTGATCGATCAGGCTTTTGTATATCTCCCCACCACCTGAAACAATGACATGATCCGTTATTTTCTTTAGGTTGGTTAAAGCATCTTTAATTGATGGAAAGATCAATACGTTCTCATTGTCAGATGTAAAACTTGAACGTGTTACGACCGCATACTTTCGGTTGGGTAATGCTCCCATTGATTCAAAAGTCTTGCGTCCAACCAACAGCCATTGGTTATAGGTAATAGCTTTAAACAGGAGCTGTTCACCTTTGGCACTCCATGGAATATCAGGGCCATTCCCGATAACTCCATTCTTCGATATAGCTACCATTAGTGATAGTTTCACAATTCTTCCTCAGAGGTTAACATTTTATTAGTAAGCATGCTCGTTTTGTCACCCGCTGATGCTTACCGTTAATTAATATAATCACTTGTATTAAATAGACTTTCTTTAAAAATACAAGACACTCTGTTATTACAAATCGTGCATGCCGTCTATCCTGCTTGCACGATGCACATTATCTCACCCAAAGAACTCATAACATTTTAATTTATTTAGCATTAAATTAAAACTCTACCGGTAAACAAGCATCTCTAGGCGTAAAAAACAGGCACTTTTTTAAATCCCAGCTAGAATAGGCTGTATAGGCAGACAGTTGCAAGACAAGGAGCGTTTTATGTCTAACAGTCCATTTTTAAATTCTATACGCACGGATATGCGACAAAAAGGTTATGCGCTGAAAACTGAAAAAACTTACCTGCACTGGATTAAGCGTTTTATTCTGTTTCACAAAAAACGTCATCCTCAGACCATGGGCAGTGAAGAGGTCAGGCTGTTTTTATCCAGCTTAGCAAACAGCAGACATGTAGCCATAAACACGCAGAAAATCGCTTTAAATGCCCTAGCTTTTTTGTACAACAGGTTTTTACAACAGCCGTTGGGCGATATTGATTATATCCCTGCAAGCAAGCCTAGACGGCTACCCTCTGTTATCTCTGCAAATGAAGTGCAACGCATTTTGCAGGTTATGGATACTCGCAACCAAGTTATTTTTACGCTGCTGTATGGTGCAGGTTTGCGCATTAATGAATGCTTGCGTTTGCGGGTTAAAGATTTTGATTTTGATAATGGCTGCATCACTGTGCATGACGGTAAGGGTGGGAAAAGCAGAAACAGCCTACTGCCCACGCGCCTAATCCCAGCAATAAAATAACTCATTGAGCAAGCGCGGCTTATTCAGCAAGACGACAACTTACAAGGCGTAGGGCCATCGCTGCCTTTTGCTTTAGATCACAAATACCCTTCTGCTTATCGACAAGCGGCGTGGATGTTTGTCTTTCCCTCCAGCACGCTCTGCAACCACCCGTATAACGGCAAATTATGCCGCCATCATCTGCATGACTCCGTTGCGCGAAAGGCATTGAAGGCAGCCGTACAAAAAGCAGGCATCGTTAGCAAGCGTGTCACTTGTCATACATTTCGTCACTCGTTTGCTACGCATCTATTACAAGCGGGGCGTGATATTCGCACTGTGCAAGAACTCTTAGGGCATAACGATGTTAAGACCACGCAAATCTATACGCATGTGTTGGGTCAGCATTTTGCCGGCACCACCAGTCCTGCGGATGGACTGATGCTACTTATCAATCAGTAAAAGTAGATAAATATCTTTATGTAGCCCTGAGTAGCCCCTGATACTTTTTATGGTGAAAAAGATAAACAATCATAGAGGGGATAAATATGAGCCAGTTCTACCATTGTTCAGATAAGTTTAAGCAAGATACTGTCAATCACAGTGACCATTCATGGTCATTACACTTCCTCCAGTTGCCAGACAATGCCTAACATAAAAACGCAAAAGCCCAAAAGTCAGAGCTTAGGTGTTCTAGGCGTTTTCTAAGCGCTGAAGAAATACGTCTTACCGTAGATTGCGTGCGTTTCTGAAGCACATTTTCCTTATACATGGCTTTATCCCAGGCAGCTTCATCAAGCTCTTGGAGTAACAAGCCAGTAATAATGCGACACTCTCGGGTTTGTAGCGAGCCGCTGGTGAGATCGGAGTTATAGCGGAAAGGGGTCATTTGTAATTATTTGTGGGTGGAGGATAGTTAACTTATTATTGTAGTTGGAAGAGGCTGCTTTCCAAACATTAGCACCTCGTAATGCTTGTTACTGTATATTAATTTATGCTCTTAGCGCATGTTAATGGGCTATTACAATGCATAATGTCCACATCAAGATAACTGTGGCTTAACACCTGTACAAGCGAAAAAAATCAATCACCTGTCCGGAAATACGGGATCACTGTAAAGTGTTGGTGAGGCAGTCTAGGAGGGGGATTTAATTTGGGATACTGATGAAAGGATTATGATCAGTTGGATATAGGATCGTACTAAGCTGAGCGGCAGGTTAGCTAGATTAGTTAACCAGATAAGTGAAATCTAGTTCCCATCTATTTTGTCATTTTTAATTTTCGTATTAGCTTACGACGCTACACCCAGTTCCCATCTATTTTGTCACTCTTCCCTAAATAATCCTTAAAAACTCCATTTCCACCCCTCCCAGTTCCCAACTATTTTGTCCGCCCACAGGCGTGGCGGCCAGGGCCGATGAACGCAAGAAGCTCGAACGGCTGTGCCGGTACATCAGCCGCCCGGCGGTATCCGAGAAGCGGCTGTCGTTAACACGAGGCGGCAACGTGCGCTACCAGCTCAAGA
>NZ_VOYL01000089.1:0-4870 GCF_013420295.1 Acinetobacter sp. YH01018 | reverse complement strand
AATCAATTTCTAATGCCTGCTCACCGATTTTTGCATGTAGTTTTTTTAGATCGATGGGTGGTTCTGTTGGAGCTTTTGATTGATCGAAAGCTTGCGAGGAAGCTGAAATCAGTTGATTTTTCCAGTCAATAATTTGGTTTTGATGAACATCAAATTCAGCACTCAATTCAGCAAGTGTTTTTTCTGCTTTAATCGCAGCAAGTGCTACCTTAGCTTTAAAGTCATTTGAATGATTTCTTCTTGGTCTACGTGTCATAAAATACTCCATATATTGATGTTTATAACATCATTTGGGGAGCAAAATATCACTTATAAGTGTTGTTCAAATTTCCTGATCCACCTCTGTGGCTCAACCTGCGAAAAGAAACGAGTTGCTACGTAAGTCCGAGAACATGCTTTCCATGGTCTCTGAGCTCGCCTTTGGGACCGACATATCGGTGGAGAGCACCCCGCTTCGTTCGTTCTCGCTCTTGTTCAACAGCTCGCGCGCCGACGACGCGATGACGGGATGAACGCCAGCCTCGCCGAGATGCGGCGTGTCCATCATGGCGCGCAAGGTCGCCTCGACCGGGCGGCGGGGATCGGACAGGAAATTGGCGACGCCCGCCAGCGTCTTGTCCTTCTCCGCATAGAGAACATGCAGGATCGCGCCGACCAGCAGGCTATGGCTGGTCTTTTCCCAATGATTACGCTTGTCGAGGCTGCCTTCGGGATCGACCAGAATATCCGCGATGTTCTGCACGTCGCGGACTTCCCACTCCCCCTGCCGCACCTCCAGCAACGGATTGTAGGCCGACGATCTGGCGTTCGTGGGATCGAACAGCAGGACGCGGCCGTGCTTCGCGCGAAAGCCGGCCGTCAGCGTCCAGTTCTCGCCCTTGATGTCGTGGACGATGCAGCTTCCCGGCCATGTCAGCAGCGTCGGCACCACCAGCCCGACGCCCTTACCGCTGCGGGTCGGCGCGAAGCATAAGACATGCTCGGGACCGTCATGGCGCAGATAGTCTTGCGTATGCCGGCCGAGCACTACGCCATCGGGGCCGAGCAATCCGGCCGCACGGATTTCCTTGTCTTCCGCCCATCGCGCCGATCCGTAGGTGGCGATGTTGCGGGCTTCCCGCGCTCGAATGATCGACATGAGGATGGCGGCGGCGATGGCGATGAAGCCGCCCGATACCGCGATGATGCCGCCCTCGACGAAGATAGCGGGCGCGTAGGCGTCGAAGGAAAACCACCACCAGAAGAAGGCCGGCGGATAATAGACCGGCAGGCCCGCCAGATCGAACCATGGCGCTCCAAGCTGGGGCTGGAAGCCGAGGCGAAAGGCAACCCATTGCGTCGCCGCCCACGTCATCACCAGAACGATGGTGATGACTACGGCGATCTGACCCCAAAGGATTCGGCCTCCGCGCAATGCAGGCTCCAGTCGGCAAAAGAGACGGAGCCGATCAGAGAGTAGGCAAAATCGGGACGGGCAACAGGAAAGAGGATGCCGGAGGGCTGCCGGATACTATCGGCGGCAAATAGGATGGATCGCCTGTGCCGTTATCGTGCCGGTCGAGTGCCATCCAGGAAACGATTGGGCGAATCGCCGTCACGCTTCATTTTGCCTGCGAGGTTGAGTAGATTTTTCAGTGCGGAGTTGCGATTGAACGGCGACCAGACGGCTGTAAAGGCAACCGGCTCCGGTTCATCGAGGAAGGGCAGGAAGACGATGCCGGTCGTCGGCAACAATGACGTTGCCTCGCCGACGATAGTGATGCCGAAGCCTTGTCCGACCATAGATAGCAGCGTGTCGCGCCCCACATCAAAGCGCCGGATCGACGGTGCGGGCCAACGCCCGGCAAGGCGCAGCACGATATGGTCATGGACCTGCGGGCCGGTGCCACCATAGCGAACAATGAAAGTCTCGCCGACCAGATCGGACCAAGTGATTGCGGACTGCCCGGCGAGGCGATGCCCATCCGATAGCACGGCCACCAGCGGTTCGGTCCAGATCGGTCGGGTATGGCAGTCGGGCATCTCGGGCTTGCCCGCGACGAACACCACGTCGAGCTGGTCAGCACGAAGCTGCATCACCGCATCGCGGGCTGTGCCTTCGGTGATCTCAACCTCAATGCCCGTATGTTCTTCCCGATAATGACGGATCAGCTCCGTGAGAAAGCTGCGTGGGATTAAGGCATGGATGCCGATGCGAAGCCGGCCGTATTCTCCTTGAGCTGTCATGCCTGCGGTCTTCACTGCGTGATCGAGTTGATCGACACCCGCCGTGACACGCTCCATGAAGTGCCTGCCTGCGTCTGTTAGCCGAACGCCCCGCGCATGGCGCTCAAATAGCAGGACACCAAGGTTATCCTCCAGCGCTTTCACACGCGCGCTGACGCTCGACTGGCTGATACCAAGTGCCTTGGCCGCATGCCGAAAATTCAGATGCTCGGCGACGGCGATGAACTGAACAAGGGAAATGAGCGGTATCCTGCCAGACAGGATACCGACATTCACGAGGTTTCGATGGTTAGTGCGCCGCATCGGAGCGGGCCTGCTACCAGTCGTCGGTTAGACGACTGGCGACTTCTCGGTGGCAGCCCCACGGAGCCGAAGGAGCACCAGCCCCAACGAAACCAGTACCGCCATCGCCGTGGCGTAACAGATCACGGGCCACGCTGTGTCACCGTTTAAAAGTGCCACCGCCAATGTCCCGACAATGCTGACTATCAGGCTTTGAACGCAGAAGTAGAACGCGACCGCTGATCCCGCGATGTCGTCGAACTCTGCCAAAGCGCCGTTCGCGGTAACGGACACCGTGAAGACAATACCGACCGCGACAACCCACATCGGTAGGATGAAGGTGAGGAATGACGGCGAGCCGTAAAGTTCGCCGATCCCCAACAGGACCGCTCCGCAAACAAGCAACGCCATCCCACGCGCCACGCATCCTGCGATGCCCCATCTGGCGACAAAGGACTTCGCGAAACGGGTTGTCACGATCATTACAAGCGCGACAGTGGCGAAGGCAAAGCTGAATCCGATCTCGGAATATTCCGCTTGGCCTATGAGCACACGGGGAGCCGTCGAGAAGAAGACGAAGAAGGTGCCCATACCGGCGCTAAAGCCGACAGTGTAAACCCAAAAAGCCGGACTCGCGAAGATCGGCAAGACAGATCGGCGCGTCTTGACTTGATCCAGAGGGCGGGTTTCGTGCCACCTGAAACCCGCATTTAGGAGTGCGAGCATCGCCAGTATAGCCAAAGTAATGAATATCGCCTGCCATCCCAAGAACTCGCCGATCAATGCTCCGGCGATAGGGCCGAGCGCAGGCACGAACGCCAGCATCGAACTGAAAAGGCCGTAGATGACGACACCCTCAGGACGGTTGGCATAAACGTCGCGAACCGTCGCGAACGTCGCCACCAGCATGGCCGACGCGCCCACTGCTTGAAGTAGACGGAAAGCGACAAAGGCCGGTGCAGTTGAAGACCAAGCTGCTCCCAGAGACGCAATGACGAAAGCCGTTGCGCCCGGCGATTAAGTTAATAAACATATTAAATCATTAATTAGTTTTTGTAGTTTAGAGAGTTTATTTCTTAGGGTTTCTATTCCTCAATTATTCCGTATCCTTCTGGTGCAGGAATCCCATGTTCCGAAGAACGACTGACTGATTCCCACTCTTTCCATGTAAATATACGTTTTTCTGCATTTTCAACAGCTAAATCATATACAAGGCTTCCCAGAACTAATCGGAGAGGCGGATTCTCACTATTAACCAGTTTCATTATAGCTTCGGCGGCTAACTTAGGATCACTATCCACCGATTCGTTTGAATATTGTTGGGCCAACTTTTCACGTAATGAATCATACTCTTTTTTCTGTGTAGTAAAACTCATTTTTAAGTATAGATTCGTCCAGTAACCTCCAGGTTCTACGATAGATACTTTTATACCAAAATGTGCAGCTTCTTGTGCTAAAGCCTCGCTAAATCCTTCTAAAGCAAATTTACTAGCGCTATAGATTCCCGACATTGGACCACTAATCAGTCCACCAATACTAGATATCTGGATAATATGACCTGATTCTTGTGCCCGCAAGTACGGCATAACAGCTTGACTTACCCATACTGTACCGAAGAAATTAGTTTCCATTTGGCTTCTAACTTCATCTTCACTAAATTCTTCAATCATTCCCATTACCATATTCCCTGCATTGTTAATGACAATATCGAGTCTTCCAAAATGTTTAATGGCAGTTTCCACTGTAGTCGAAACAGCACTTCTATCAGTAACATCAAGACTTAAAGGAAGTAACATTCCTTCAAACTGGCATTTTAACTCATTCAGTTTTTCAATATTTCTAGCAACACCAACAACCTTCTCTCCTGACTCCAATGCTTTTTTTGTGAATTCGTATCCTAGTCCACTGCTTGCACCTGTAATAAACCACACACGTGTATTTTCATTGTTATTAAATGTCATAAATAATCTCCTCCATTAATCATGTAATATTGGTATCATTCAATACCAATTTAAAACAAACAAAATAAAGAGCACAGGCAATCTGCCTATGCTCTAAATATAGAAATATAAAATTTCAACAGGATTAATCCGATTGTTGGTATCACAAATAAGCCATCAAATTCATTGATGTACCCTTTTCTACGAAGTGTCATGGGAGATCTCCCTTTAAAATAAAAAAGAGGAAGATTCCTCTCCCCCTTTTTACTATAACCGTATAATAAAGGTTTCCTATACGTATAGGAAGAATAAACGCCCTTTTCACCCAAGTCCAACAGCTTTGGACCGCAGTTGACTCTTTCGACACCCCTGCGATGCAACCCAATCCGGCTGACGGGGAGCCAGCAACGCTGAAAATTTAC
>NZ_VOYL01000088.1:0-4890 GCF_013420295.1 Acinetobacter sp. YH01018 | reverse complement strand
CATCGGACTATTTCCGGTTTTCTAGCAGGCATATTTTCATCTTTATGTGCTTATCAACTCTGTCAGAAGAATAAGCCAAAAATTCATGTCGTTAGAAATTTAGCTTATCCGTAACTAGGGTTAAATACAATCGCATTACCGATATTTTCGATGTAGTTGTTGAGCGCTTTCGCCGCTTTGGCTGCCGGATATTCCAACTCACTCATATCAGCTCGCCCTGTTCCGGTTCAAGCATTTCATCGTAATTGATACCATTAAAGGTACAGATGTATTCCAGCTCATCATAAAAGACGGACCACTTTGCTGTCGCAATATAAGTCGTGCCAGTGTTGCCTGTTGGATGTAAATATTGATTGCTGACAAGGTATTGAAGCACAGAGCTAATCTGCTCTTTGGGTGAGGTGGATGCCTTACCTAATTTGATGACCAACTCCTTAAGTTGCGACATAATCAGTGGAGATCGTTCAACCTCAGTGATGAGTTCACCATAAGTCACTGTATCCCCGCATTGCATAATACGGCTATTGTCTTTGATTGAACGGCATAAGCGAAGCCAATCATTTAAGGGCTCCATTTTCGACACAATTTCGCTGAACTGTTTTCTCAGGAGTTCACGGGTTTCTTTGTTCTTGCGACTTTCACTAAAGACACAGTAAAACCCATAATTATCTTTGGTACGGACACACTTTTTTCCCATCCACTCGAGATAATTATTTATTTCCTCCAAGACCAGATCATCCTGGAGCTTGTGGTAGAGATCTTTATGGACATGTTCATCAATAATTCCCCCAGAAATTAAAACATTTACAATGTCAGAAAAAATTGATTTAGCAATTTGCATAATAGGCCCCCACTAGGCTAAAAGCGGATTAGGTTTTTCGTTCTTCTGGGTTTTAAACTTGCGTATACCGAAGTTTCGGTCGATATCATTTTTATGTACAAAACTTTCACTTAATTCACTGGATAAATTCGGCTGAGCACAGACCAGATAAATATTCTGCTTTTGCATCAACTCGAATAATCGCATTGTATTTTGTGAATCAAACTGGCCGATTTCATCGAGGGGTACGTGGATAACTGTATTGATATCTGGACATAGTTTTCGTGTTAAAGCCGTAAAGATAATAATGACAATTAATCGTGACAAGCCAGTGCTACTGCCGGAAAGCAAATCAGAATCATTGTTCACATAGACCTTGCGGTTATTTTCTTCATAGCTAATCCGCAGTTTGACTAAAGAGCGAATATCGTCAGTCTGAACATTCGACTTTTCTAATGCTTTAACAGCTGATTCAAATGACCGTATTAACTTCTCACTCGGTAGTATGAGCTGAGATGATTCCTGGATCGATTCTTCATCTAGATCTTTTTCAAAGCGATCCAACTGTTCATAAACATTGAGGCCATCAAGTACAGAGAGCAATTCAATCTGAATATTCCCTAATGCTGTGAATGGATTGGTTGTATTGGTTTGCTCCGTAAGGTCGTTGGATATCGCCTTCAGCTTGCGGCGGAATTTAGCCAAAGATTGCCCATAATTACGTAAATCATAAGCAGCCAGTTTAAAACTGTTAATCGTAAGGTTTTCTTTTGTAGGGATATCCACCAACAGCATATTTTCGATTTCTTTCATACCGTAAAGATCATATGTGGTGGTGTTGACATTACCTAACAGCGCCATACGGTTTTCCCACTGCTTGTAGAGCTCGAAATCAGTATTCTGGCGTAAAATGCTGAGTACGGTGTTCAGGGATTGTTTCAACTCCTTGAGCTGTTCTTTCTGACGATTGAGATGATCCTCCGTATTGCGGTAAAACCATTCAAAACTTACCGGCTCAGCAACCTCAAGCTGTTCAATCTGCGGGATACCTTCCAGTACTGAATTAACACGGTTTCTTAAAGAGGCTATCTTGGTGTTTTCCTCTTCAACCTGCTGAAGATTGCGTTCAATAAGATTAACTTCATGACGTGAATGTTCTTTGAGTTTTTCGATTTTGACAGTCAGTTTGTCAAAGTTTTGTCTGAAGGCATAAATTTCTTGTTCGAGATTGCCGATTAAGCTGCAGATACCCGTTTTACGTGAATATTCCTGCTCAAACCAAACCTTGTACTGCATCAAGATGGTTTCATAACCTTTCACAATATGGCATTTATGGTTCAGTTGTTTTAGCTGATCCTGTGCCTTTTGATAAACTGCAGTATCCAAACCTTTTTGCTGTAATTCACTATTACGCAAAGATTCCAGATCTATGATTTTATTATTATATTTCTGAACAACAGACTTGGATCTTTCATCCAGCATGGTATTACGTTCTAATTGTTCTTTGATTTTGAAATCATAACTCTGCTGAATTTGGGTTTTTTCGTTGCCAAAACGATCATGAATCATTTGGCGTTCCACATTTAATTGTTCATTGAATAGTTTTAGTCGCTGACGAGCTTGATCACGTTGTCCCTCGGCTAATGTTCTCCGCTCTGTCACATTCATCTGGATTGTTTGCTTATACTGCTCAAATATACGCTGGGTACTATCAAATGTGTCTCGGGACTGACGCAGTTCATTCTGCAGCTTGATGAGGTTCAGCTCAAAGTCCTGAACTGCTTTGGCAGATGCGGCCACTGCTTTTTCCCTGCTAGTGTATTTCTCTTTGGCATCTTGCAGAATGCTAATCGCCTGTGCAAGGCGTTGCTCTAATTCATTGAGTGACTCCGCTTCAACTGGCAGCTCCAGTTTAGAAGTATCAAGATGCAAGCCATAAAAGCCACCAGTTCCGGTTTGCTGTTCTGAATCCCAGTAAGGCTTTAACCCGGTATGCAAAAATAATTTGGGATTAATCAGTTTGGCAATGTTGTGTTTCCAGTTGTCATCGGGACACTGTTTTAGAAAGCTCAGTAATGTATTTTTCTGATACAGGATATCTCTTAACTGATGTTCTGTTTGCGTGGATTTATCTAAATGGCGTTTGGCTGTATCAAAATCTGTCTTGGCTCGAGTGTTCTCACTTTTTAGGCGCAATAAATGAGTGTTCGCCGCGTTGAGTTGTTGCTCCTTGTCCCTCATGGTCTTTTGGAGTGCTTGAAGATTCAGCTGGTACTCTTCAATTTGCTGTTGTTCTTCCTGTGTATGGTTTACTGCTTCAGCAATCAAATTATTGCAATGATCAACCTCATCTTCATAAATTTTGCGCTCTTCCAGTTTACTTTGCTCGAAAGCATTGAGCTCATTCTTTTCAGCCAAAGCCAGTTGATCTACAGCATGAGACCTATCCTGTTGCAAATTGTGTAGTAAATTAGAAACCTCATTCTTACGTTCATGAATAGCAGCTAAATCCCGGTCTTTTTCTTCCAAGGCATTATTTTTAAGTTTTTCAAATTTATGAACAATTTCTTTCAGGTTCTTCTCTAATTCATCCACATAACGGCGGGCATCTTCAGCTTCCTGCTTGTACTTGGCAAGATTATTGAATTCTTCCTGCTTTTTCAGAATATCCTGATTCTTATAATTTTTCTCATTTTCCTCTATAGAGGCCAAAGCATGTTGTAAGCCTTCCAACTCACCTTTTGCACGTGATTCATTTGAGCTATTCGCAATAATCTCATTTTCAATCACCTTTAATTCAGCTCTAGCATGCTCAATAGCTTGGCTTCTCTGATAACGAAGCTGTGCGATTGTCGTATTATTGATCTCTAGTTTTTTGATTGCCTGACCTCGATAAGCCTCCAGTAAAGCGTAAGTCTGCATTAAGGCGCGTCGTTGCTCGATCCCCAGTTGCAGTTTTGGCTTTTCCTTATCGAATTCCCGTAATGTCTGAATATCCGAAATGAGGCTGGAAGAATTCAGCGTATTTGAGCGCTGATTCATCATCTGCTCATTTTCTAAAAAAGCATCGACCAACATGAGCTTGAAGT
Source organism: Acinetobacter sp. YH01018 (assembly GCF_013420295.1). Taxonomy (NCBI): domain Bacteria; kingdom Pseudomonadati; phylum Pseudomonadota; class Gammaproteobacteria; order Moraxellales; family Moraxellaceae; genus Acinetobacter; species Acinetobacter sp. YH01018. Next base: position 981 of record NZ_VOYL01000088.1, on the reverse strand, counting down.
TATCTAACAAGTTGGTTTTATTCAAGGTGATCTGGGTGGATGCCCCGATATGCTTTAATTCATGGCCTTTGCCGCTAAGAGAGAAAATAGAAGCAAGATCCCTCAGTTTGAAATCACGATTCAGACGTTTTTTATCATTAGTTAGAACCGCTACATAATCCAGACTATTATCGATCTGTTTACTGACGTAATAACCTTTCATTTCAATTTCTTGCAACAGACTTTTTACAGTCTGGTGTTCCTTATGGAATTCTATAGAAGATTTTGAAAAAACAGTCTCAGATGCGCTGCCTTGAATAAAGCGATAGCATTGTTTATCCTGATTACGGTAAAAAACCGCACAGCACAGCCCCATCGGTGTATTGTATTCAAACACAATCATGCTACGTGGATTTGGAAGGTAATAATCTGTAAAACTGAGTTTATTGGCAGAACGATCCATTAATCGATCAGGCCGAGCCCCAAAAAATATTGGGATTAAATTTAAGGTGGATGTTTTTCCTGCGCCGTTTGCACCCGTTAAATTAGAATTCCCCTCACCCAATTCAATTTTTGTAGAATTATTTGGTAAATATGAATCATAAAGATAAATGTTTTTCAAACCATTTAATATATGTAAGTCATTCATTTCACGTGTTTTCCCAAAATATTATAAAAATCTATAAAGAAAATATCATGCTTTATTCTTACTCAAGTACCCCGATATTTTTTTAAGATTCAGTATTCAGCCTAGTCACTAAACACCTTTACAAGAAAGAGCATAAACCCTAAAGATATTATATCAATATAAAAATCAAACATATAATTTTATATTTAAGTAAACTATTAAACTTATGCGGCTTTGTTGCACAAAGAGAGGTGGATCAGGAAATTTGAACAACACCTATAAGTGATATTTTGCTCCCCAAATGATGTTATAAACATCGATATAAGGAGTATTTTATGGCACGTAGACCAAGAAGAAATCATTCAAATGATTTT
>NZ_VOYL01000087.1:0-5057 GCF_013420295.1 Acinetobacter sp. YH01018 | reverse complement strand
ACATATACAAGTAGTTTAATACTTGGCGTTTGTAGTTTTTAAACTTGGCGTTTGTAGTTTTAAAGGAGCATTTAACTTGGCGTTTGTAGTTTAATACTTGGCGTTTGTAGTTTTTTAAAGTCTAAAACCCTTGCCTAGCATGGTTTAGGAGGGGGGCTAAAAGCTTTTAAAAGCTTCTTAAAAGAATAAAAGGAGAAGCAAAGTCAAAATCAAAAGCTATGGCACTCGCTTCGCTCGTGTCGTTTCAAGAGCAAAAGCAAAGTCAAAAGCATTGATAATGCATTCGCTGCGCTCATGCTTTTGTAAAAGCAAAAGCTCCAAAGTTCGCACCCTTCGGGATGCTCTGTACTTCCCGAAAATAAGGCTACTGGGAGCTTGTAATCAGTGAAAAGGCATTGCGAGAATTTTGATTTTGACAGTTCGCTCGTAGACACTCGCTCTGTAAATTGCTGTTATTGTTTAGATATTTTTAACATTGCACGTATTTTTTAAACTTTAAGATTAATAAATAATTTGAATTTTCACATTGTTTCTAATTTTAGTATCTCAAATTGATCATAAATATAGCTCTATTTTGCGCTGATTTGCGTTTTAAGCGACTTTTGATGTGTCGCAGTACTTTTGTATGTCTGTCATCTGTTTCGTTGAATACAGCGCATTTTGTGCGATTTTTTGAAGTTGCGATTTTTTGAAGTTGCGATTATCTTGTTACACGGTAATATTTTTTATAAAAAAATCAAAATTTAGATGTTATACGGTAACTATTAAAAGTTACATGGTAACTATTTAGCGTTACAGGTAACAATATGGTTATCGGGTAACGCTATTTTTATAAATCTGTATTCATATTTAATTACCGTGTAACGTGAATTTATGCTATGCTTTGATGGTTGAATAATAAAATTGGAATTATGCAATGAAAGATGCAAATGATAAAAAGACGATTGATATGTTAAAGCCTGCCCCACTCACGAATTCTGAACGACAAAAAGCGTATAGAGAAAGACGTAAGAGTGATGCAAGTCAACGCTTAGACGTATATTTAGATAAGTCTGTATCAGACCAGTTGGCTGATATTGTTGGAGCAGTAGGGGGGAGTCAAAAGGACGTTTTGACACGTCTGATTGATAAAGAATATAAGCGTTTATATGCTGTTAAAAACAGTAGATTAAAGAAGTATATTGAAAGCAAGGGATAAGTACTTGATTTGATAAAGCCCCAAAAATGTGGCTTTATTTTTATACTAAAAATCGGGGCGTGGTGAGTTGTCAATTTCTTTGTCAATTTCACGATTATTTTTGCTATTTTCTTGCTGATTTTTAACAGTGCTTTCTTGTCGATCTAGCAAGTCGTTGCTATTGCATGTAGCTAAATCATCAAGCCAGTTTTGCACAAATTCCCGATCTAATTTGAGTAAGTTCCTTTCATGTTGATCTCTAATATATCCTTTATTTTCAAATATTTGGTATGTTTTAAGGTCGTTTGAAAGGGCTGTGATGCTTGCTTGAATTGTTGGTTCATTTGCTTCGTTTTTGAGTACATCAATAATTGCATATTGTTTTTGCTTTATTGCTTCAATGTACTCTCGAATATTATGTTGTGGTTTATCTTCAATAGCTGATAACTCTAAAACCCTCGCAATTAAAGGCGTTTGCGGTAATTCTTGGAAGTATTTGCATGCTTCTAATGCGCTACATCGCTGTGATTCACTAGCTGTACGCATGATTTCTGCTCTTGATGCGCTTTGATCTGCTGCAAGTCGAGCTTTGGTTTCTAAATAATAGTGCTCATATAGCTGATAGTTGTTGTATTCACGCAAGTCATTGACTTCATTGATCGCTCGCTCACGTTCAGCAAGCTTTGCTTGATATGCAGCGTTTTTGTCTTTGTCTCTAAACGTCAGGTCGGGGTCAAGACGTAACAAGGATTTTGGAATCATTGGCACTGGCTTTAAGTTCGTGCCGTGGATACGGTTGTAATCTTCGTGATGTAGGCAGGACACTGTGTTCGGCACTTCAACATCAATGCCTTTGATGTTTACAATTTTAGTCGGTGCGTACTTCTCAAGATGCTCATTAATAATAACTTCTGTATCGACACGCATTTCATTGATGATCGTTTTGCCTTTTCCTCTGACGTCTGGAGTAATTTTTTGCGCTCCGCCACTTGCAGGGTCTTTGTCGTTGTAGCGACTGAAAAACTGTTCAGCAGTTCTGTTGTGTTCATCGACCGATCTTTCACAATACATGATATGCAAGTGCGGTTGATCTTGTCCGCCGATCTCTCCAGTGTGGTTGTGAATTGCAGCAGTGTACGGAAAGTTAAACTCTTCCGTGAATTTTTTAATGAGTGCTTCGGCTAGTTCGATTCGTTGCTGAACCGTTAGCTCTTTCGGCAATGCGATAACTTGGCTTGCAGCAGTGCGCGCATTTTTTCGCTCGTAGTTGTGAGTAGCTTCCCAAAACAGGTCAGGACGCTTTTCGGCAAAGCTGGGCATGTTGCCACTTTTCACAAACTCAACTTTTTCGTGAAGATTATCTTTGTGATTTTTATAGTGAGCAGTTCGAGTAATGTAGTGAAACCGGTTTTTGCATGACGGGGCTTTTTTGACTTTTGTGCCGGTTTTGCTTTTGACTTTTGTTGTGCCTTTGCCGGTATATGCATAGTCGAAATAATACATTTTCTTACACCCCCGTTTTGTGCCGGTTTTGCTTTTGCCCCGCAGGGCGAGAAGGAGAGTTTCTAATTCAAATTAATTGCGTAGTAATTAATTTGAATTAGAAACACGTAGACGAGCAAAACATTAAATAAATTACTCACGTAATTTAGTTTAATTTTTGTTGCGTGACAATGTATGATGGAAAAACTAAATTTTTATTGTGGTGGTGGCTTCTCTATGGCGACTCGTGGACGACCTGCACGAATATTTTATGATTCTGATTTAGGTAAAATAGTTCGTTTTGCAATGCGTATGGAATTTCGGACTAAAGCACAACAAAAACTTTGTGATGCAGAAAATCATAGTCCCATCACTACGTTTCATACTGCTGTTGATAATGAGTTGTTGACGCTAGTAAAAACTGTAGATCGTGAAAGAACTACGTATAGAAGAAATGCTGAGTTGTACAAAATTATTCAACATAAATCGACAACGACTGTCCAATTAACACACTTAGAAAAAGAAATTTTAGGCTATGACTGGAAAGATCGAGACGGTTTTTTTAATTGTCAAAATGCTTTAACGACATACGCCAAACTTGAAAAAATTGCTAAATCTGAAATTGAACGTGCAGAAAGTCAGAAACGGCAAGAAGCGATAAAAAAGACACTAGAACAGCAAACTGACGGACAAAAGCGCAGAAAAGAAAATGAACGAAGAAAGTATTTTTTAGGTGGTGTTGTTCTTAAATATAGCCAGTTTTTGAAAGACAATTATCTATTCGGTCCGCAAGATACAGAAGAAGCGATTTTACAGCATTTACTTGAAGATTTTATTGTTTGCAACTACTTGTCAGACGTAACAAATGATGATGAAAATAAAGCAAATAATGTAAGAAATTCTATTAAAAATAAACGCTCTGAGATAATAGAGAAAATAAGAAACGTTGCTAAAGAGATTGAAAATGATAAACGCAGATGACAGTTGAATCAGTTGTTATAAAGCAGTTTTTTTGCTCTCAGAATTCTATTTTCTAAACCCTCTATGCTTTTCTGAAGTCGCGGACTATATGCTTTTTTTTGAAGATCAGAAAATTCTTTAAGCTCTGTTTCGAGCTGCTCAATTTTTTGTTGAAGCAGAATTTCTTTTTCAAATTTTGTTATGTCTTTTTCATATATCATTTTGATTTTAAAATCCTTTATGTACTAAACATAGATGCCTAATACCAATATCCTTTCGCTTGCCCTGGGCAAGCGAGGTTATTGGTATTGGGCATCATTTGAAATCAGTTTTGCTGTGTAATGCTTTAAAGATTCGTTTTGCTGTTTCTTCTCTCACACTCTTCGGATCTCGCAAAATTCCTGCAATCCATAAGGCGAATGTTGGATAGTCTGGGAAGTTACTGAGGTCTGAAAGTTCAGAAAGTTTTGAAAGGACAGCGCTGTATTTATTAATTTGGGCATCGGACATATTGCAGAACATATCTACCGTTTTTGGATCTCGTTCAGGTGTAGTTAATTTTGGCTTTGGTTTCTCTTTGACAATGAACTTAAAGCCGACAACAGAACGCCCTTGTTTAATGTTTTCATAAGTTAGATCAATATCTGTATTAGCTGTAATCTCTTCCAGTGAAGGATGTATGACACGATCTTTCAGGTTGCCAATACGTCTATATGAGTCAGGTAATTCAAGTTGTTCGAATAGTTCATCTAGACTTATTTGAAAGCCTCCCATCATTTGGTGCTTTTTAGCTAAATGATAAAGGTCTAGTGAATAATCTTTTTTAAGTCGTAATACGACCTCTTTTTTATATTTTGTATACGGGTTTAGAGCATCAAATTCTCTAAGCAACAATAGCACTTCATCAGTGAAATACAGCTCTGTACCACCTTGCCCAACCTTATAAATAACCTTATTGAGCCAACGCATTTTTATTCGATCACCATTTTCAGCAGTATAGCCAAAGAAGCGAGTAAACAAGCGATCAGATGCTGTTTCTAGAGCCGTGTATGCTGTTGAGAGATCAATGCCACACTCATGAGCGAACTCACTTGAAGAGATAAAAACAGGGTCGTTGCTAGATACTTGAGTTGTTCTTGCTAACGGTGTAGCCATTATGAACAAGCGTTTCTCATCAAGTGACATCCCTCTAAAACACTCAGCAACTCTGTTTTGCAATACAACCCAATCTTTGGGGTAATGTTTTTTTATATCCAATCCCATAATTATTCTACATTGTTCGTGTTGGTAGTTTTATATATTAATCTACACACATATACAAGTAGTTTAATACTTGGCGTTTGTAGTTTTTAAACTTGGCGTTTGTAGTTTTAAAGGAGCATTTAACTTGGCGTTTGTAGTTTAATACTTGGCGTTTGTAGTTTTTTAAAGTCTAAAA
>NZ_VOYL01000086.1:0-5200 GCF_013420295.1 Acinetobacter sp. YH01018 | reverse complement strand
CCAGTGAGGGGTTGTCCTGACTGTAATTGTTTTAAAGCTGCTTCGAAATCAAAGTTGTTTGCCATGATGTGTCATTTCCTGTTTGATTCAGTTTATTGAAATGACACAGATTTTTGAACACTACCGCGAGGAAGGACCCTATGCTAGTTTTCTTTAGGTACACATTGAAGACATAAAAAAGTGAGGTACTTTGCCTCACTTTTTTACTGTTTGAATATTGCTGCTATGCTCTAGAACTGATGTAGCCAATCACGCTTGTTATGAAAGTCCGCATTTGGACTGCTGTGTTGCATGGCATAATATTGTTCGCCTTGCGAGGTTTTGAGTACAGCGCTTAAGCCCAGAAACAAATCCGACCATTGCAATTTGTGCTTTAACATAAACTCGGTTAAATCAAGGCTCACATTTAAACCATAATGTGTGCGTTTAAGCTGGTTCAGTTCGATGTCATCGGCGGCTTGAGGCGGCATATCTTCCGGATAGCGATATTCCTCAAACTGATATACCTGCCACGCCTGAGAAGGCGACAGATTGATTTCGCGATAGAAATCCTCACCCTGTACACCAATAAAAATTTCAAAACAGGTGTGTTCCCATAGGAAATCTTGACGAGGGTAGTCTTGAACCAGTTCAGGCCATTGTATGAACTGGTTGGGGTCGCGTAACCAGTAGCCAACATTTAAGCTATATGGGCTTTGTTGTTCAATCGCAGCAACCAGGGAGATCGATTGAAAGCGACGATCAAAAGCGCTAAGTTCGTAACTTGCCATGAAATCTACTTAGTTAGACAAATGAGCGTGACGAACCAAGTTGGATAATTTGGCATTCTGTTTTGCCGCTTTTTTATAAATCAGCGCAATTTTACCAATTTTTTGAACAATTTCAGCACCAGTCTGAGCTGAAAGATCTTCGATTAAAGATGCGCGTTCTTCACGATCTTCCGCTACGATTTTCACTTTAATCAATTCGTGATCGTTTAAAGCGCGGTTTAATTCTTCGACTACAGCTTCAGTCAAACCTTTATCGCCCAGCATAACCACCGGGTTTAATGCATGTCCGATTTGACGTAAACGTTTACGTTCCTGAATAGATAAAGCCGCCATAAAGATAACCTAATTTTAAAAACGGCTTAGTATAACAAATGCCAAGTTTAAACGCTTTATATTCTGTTGAAATAATCGATTTCAATTATTGAAAAAAACCTTTCAAAGATTGGATTTAGATACAGATGTATACTGCAAGGCCTATGTTTTTCACGTACAATCACCTATTAGAAGTTTTTTATTATTTAGAGAGTTATGGCGACACGCATTACCAACCAGAAGTTGTCAAAAAGTAGTCGAGAGTGGATGCGCGAGCATTTGGATGATCCTTTTGTAAAGAGAGCACAAAAGGAAGGTTATCGTGCGCGTGCTGCTTATAAGCTTCTTGAAATTCAAGAAAAATACAAAATTATTAAACCAGGCATGACGGTGGTTGACCTGGGTGCGGCACCCGGCAGTTGGTCGCAAATTGCAGGTAAATTAGTCGGCGATAAAGGTTTGTTGATTGCCTCCGATATTTTACCAATGGACGCATTGCCGGATGTAACTTTCCTGCAAGGCGACTTCCGTGAGGAAGAAGTTTTTGAAAAATTGTTAAATATTTTAAACGGACGGACTGTAGACGTTGTAATTTCGGATATGGCCCCCAATACATCAGGTAATAAGGCTGTAGATCAACCTCGCCAAATTTACTTGTGTGAACTGGCTCTAGATTTTGCCAACAAGGTTTTAGGACCTAAAGGCCAATTTATCGTCAAGGTTTTCCAAGGCACCGGATTTGACGAATTCCGTAAACAGGTAGTAGATAGCTTTGATGTATTGAAGACAGCAAAACCCGCTGCTTCACGTGCCCGATCTAAAGAAGTATTTTTAATCGGGCAAGGTCGTAAGAAAGCTTCTAGATAAAGTTTACTTGCCAAGACGTTAAAAATTGTGCATTTTGTACATTTTTAAAATATTGCAAAGCTGATCTTCAGCTTAAATTAAGGTCACCCATTTTTGGGCATGATCAAATTAGATTGATATGGGAATAAAGCTTTGAGCGATCTCTTCAAGAATGCCGTATTGTGGCTGGTTATACTGGGTGTGCTGATTCTGATTTTCAGTAACATCAGTGACCGCAATCAACCGACAGCAATGAATTATTCAGAGTTTGTTTCAGCGGTGAATGCTGGTCAAATTAAGCAAGTCACCATTGATGGCGAAAGAATTCGTGGTGAAAAAACAAACGGTTCAGAGTTTGAAAGTATTCGTCCTGCGGTTCAAGACCCGGAACTTATGCCAAACCTCATCAAACATAATGTTGTTGTAGAAGGGACTGCACCGCAACGTCAAGGTTTGTTGATGCAACTTCTTATCGCTAGCTTCCCTGTACTTTTGATCATTTTGTTATTCATGTTCTTTATGCGCAACATGGGTGGTGGTGCAGGTGGCAAAAGCGGTCCAATGAGCTTTGGTAAATCGAAAGCCAAAATGCTGTCTGAAGACCAAATTAAAGTCACCTTTAGCGATGTTGCTGGCTGTGATGAAGCTAAACAAGAAGTTGTTGAAATTGTAGATTTCTTGAAAGATCCATCTAAATTTAAACGTCTGGGCGCAAGTATTCCTAAAGGCGTATTGATGGTTGGTCCTCCGGGTACCGGTAAAACCTTGCTTGCCAAAGCGATTGCAGGTGAAGCAAAAGTTCCGTTCTTCAGTATTTCAGGTTCTGACTTTGTCGAAATGTTCGTGGGTGTTGGTGCATCACGTGTACGTGACATGTTTGAACAGGCAAAACGCCATGCCCCATGCATTATCTTTATTGATGAGATTGATGCAGTCGGTCGTCACCGTGGTTCAGGTACTGGCGGTGGTCACGATGAACGTGAACAGACACTCAACCAGATGCTGGTAGAAATGGATGGTTTTGAAGGTAATGAAGGCATTATCGTCATTGCTGCAACCAACCGTGCCGATGTTCTTGATAAAGCACTCCTTCGTCCTGGTCGTTTTGACCGTCAGGTGATGGTAGGCCTTCCAGACATTAAAGGCCGTGAACAGATTCTGAATGTACACTTGAAAAAATTGCCTTCACACACGGGTGTGGATGTCAGAGTGCTGGCACGTGGTACTCCAGGTTTCTCTGGTGCACAATTGGCGAACCTTGTAAACGAAGCAGCGTTATTTGCTGCCCGTCGTAACAAGAACACAGTCGACATGCATGACTTTGAAGATGCTAAAGACAAGATCTATATGGGTCCTGAACGTAAATCGATGGTGATTCGTGAAGAAGAACGTCGTGCTACTGCTTACCATGAAGCCGGTCATGCGATTGTGGCTGAAATTTTACCGGGTACTGACCCTGTACATAAAGTGACCATTATGCCGCGTGGTTGGGCTTTGGGTGTGACCTGGCAGTTGCCGGAACAAGATGCAATTAGTCATTACAAAGACAAGATGCTGAATGAAATTTCGATTTTGTTTGGTGGCCGTATTGCTGAAGAAGTCTTCATTAACCAAATGTCGACTGGTGCTTCAAATGACTTTGAACGTGCCACTAAAATGGCACGCGCTATGGTGACTAAATACGGTATGTCTGACCGAATGGGTGTGATGGTTTATGAAGATGAAAACCAGAACGGTTTCTTTGGAAATGTCGGTAGTCGTACCATTTCTGAAGCAACGCAACAGCAGGTAGATGCTGAAGTTCGCCGCATTCTGGATGAACAGTATAAAGTTGCTCGTGAGGTTCTGGAAAACAACAAAGAGATCGCACATGCCATGGTGAAAGCATTGATGGAGTGGGAAACCATTGATCGTGACCAAATCCGTGACATCATGGAAGGTCGTGAACCACAACCACCTAAGGTGTATGTTGCTGAAAATCCGGTGATTGATGTAACACCAACAGATGGTCCTGCAACTCCTCCACCATTACCAGCGAGCTAAGTTGGATGGTTAGAAAAAAGAGTCTCAAATGAGGCTCTTTTTTTTATGGATAAGGCAGTTGTGTCTGAAAAGATTTCAGACTGTAAAATTGTAGAGTTGTTAGAATAGCCGGATTGCTTGAAGGAGAAATATAATGCAATTGATGCCATTACCTAATCGAATGCTGCAATGTGGTCAAATGAAGTTGGACTTGTCTCAACCACATGTTATGGGAATTCTGAATGTGACTCCAGACTCTTTCAGTGATGGCGGAAAGCATAATGCCAAAGATCAGGCTATAGCGTATGCCTTGCAGATGATAGAGGGTGGTGCAAGCGTAATAGATGTTGGGGGCGAATCAACCCGTCCCGGAGCTTCTGTGGTAGAGGTGGATGAAGAAATACGCCGTGTGGTGCCTGTAGTTGAAGAATTGGCCAAGCATGATGTCATTATTTCAATTGATACCTCACAACCCGAAGTGATTAAAGCTGCCGTTCAAGCAGGGGCACATATCTGGAATGATGTGCGTGCATTAACCCGTCCTCATGCCTTGCTAACTGCTGCTGAGCTGAATATTCCTGTGATTATTATGCATATGCGTGGCGAACCCACCACCATGAATAATTTAGACCAGTATGATGATGTAACCACTGATGTGATTAAAGAACTACAGCAGAGAGTAGATGATGCGATAGAGGCTGGGGTAAAACCTGAAAATATTGTGATTGATCCGGGCTTTGGTTTTGCTAAAAATGCACAGCAAAATTTGAAGCTGTTAAATGAACTTTATAAATTAAATGATATGGGTTATCCAATTTTATCGGCACTTTCCCGGAAGCGTTTTATTGGTGAAGCTCTGGGTGGGGCTGATGCTCAAAATCGTGCGATGGGTTCTGTTGCTGCTCATTTATTTAGTATTCAACAGGGGGCCTGCATGGTACGAGCACATGACGTCAAGGCAATGAGTGATGCCATTAAAGTATGGCAGGCGATGAATAATCTGGGTGTATAACCTAGGTATATAAAAAAGCTCGATAAGGTATCGAGCTTTTTTAGTTTAAGGTGTAATTGTTGACTGATATTTAATTACTTCAAAGACATGTAAATAAAAATGGGGGGAAATCCACTGCTGTCCCATAGTTTGCTTTAAATAAAAAAACCTGAGTCCTAACAGTTAAAATATGAGTGCAAACAAACACTTTAACGACCAGGATTCAGGTTTTGTCACATCAGAATACCGTATTTCATGA
>NZ_VOYL01000085.1:0-5755 GCF_013420295.1 Acinetobacter sp. YH01018 | reverse complement strand
TCTTTCTGTCGTTTGTTCAGTGTCTATAAAAGTGTCTAAGGCCATAAACATAATGTCCATTTAATAAATAATGGACACTATCGGGATATTGAGAAAATAAGAAAAGTGGGGTTCAGCGGACGCTTACGAAAAATGCTCAATACACCCTCATCTTAAACTTTATATTCACGGTATTTAGGGCGCCCAATTGCAACATTATCTTGATCTGAACCACGACTCTGGTGTGGCTAGTATGAACTTGGCAATCAGTTTATTCGTGTTCAATTTAAGAAAAAATCAAAAATTTATACCTATAGCTATGCCAGTGCCGGCTATCAGCATATTGAAAATATGCAACAGCTGGCGCAATATGACGATGGCTTAAATACCTATATCAATCAGAATGTTAAACAGCTCTATGTGTGATAAAGGGCAGTGGAATTCACAGCTTGGCTTTGGTTTAAATTTTTGTTTATAAATGAATAAACAACGTAATGGCTCACTGCTATAGGTCTATAGTATCTGGCATATTTATCTTTAAAATTGCTGGATTATTGCTTTAAAATTAGGCTGAAAATATGGAAGGGATAAAGTTAAAACCAAGCTTGTCCTGGCAAAATATGACCAGAAACAAGTGTTTATTTAAGTCTGGAAATGATCAACATCATGGCATATTGAAGTATAGATGAAACAGAAGGTATGGGGTATGAACGGAAGAACAGAATGTCAAACATGCATGGTCTGCAAAAAAAGCTTTCCTAAAAAAAATCTTATCCCGATCGGAACAATTCGCAAAGTCATTACAGAGGAAATTTCACAGGACTTTCCACAGTGGTCACCTGGCGACTTTATCTGCCAAGCCGATTTAACCAAATACCGTATGCAGTATGTACAGTCCATTTTAAAATCTGAACAAGGTGAAGTCACTGATCTGGAATATGAAGTGTTGAACAGTATGCAACAGCATGAGCTGATCAGCAAAAATGTAGAGAACAAGCTCGATCAGAATTGGACTTTTGGAGAAAAACTGGCTGATAAAATTGCAAGTTTCGGTGGTAGCTGGACCTTTTTGATCTGCTTTGCCATTTTCTTGGCGCTGTGGATTTTGATCAATACCGTGGTAATGGTGAAACATCCTGCAGATCCATATCCCTTCATTTTATTAAATTTAATGCTGTCCTGTTTGGCCGCCATTCAGGCACCAGTAATCATGATGAGCCAAAACCGGCAGGAAGCCAAAGACCGTTTGCGTTCGCAAAATGATTATCAGGTCAACTTAAAAGCTGAACTGGAGATTCGGCATTTACATGAAAAACTCGATCATCTTTTAATGCATCAGTGGGATCGTCTGGCTAAAATTCAGGAAATTCAACTGGATTTGCTGTCGGAAATGACCAAGAAGAAATAGCCATTTATAACCTGATGCTAATCTTCAATGTTGCGATTTATAGAGATGGAGAAAATATTCCGATTCATGTTGGTTTGGCGTAATAAAAAGCAGAATTTTGTATCAATTAGGGAAATTTTTTTACAAATATAGATAAAGTGGGAAAATATTCCAAAAAGAATAAAAAATGCAAAATCTTAGGAAATTAATCCCGCATATCTTTGTCTATTCTATATCTCAAGGGTGTGAAGGGATCGAAAAGAGTAGATTGCTGCCAGTTGCGTACAACGTGAGTGTAGTACTTACCCACAAGGTCTTGATTCGGCTTAGGACGCTATAAATTACCAATTTATAGGCATCAGGTTATCACTTACAAAGTGGTAATAGTTGAAGTAAAACAGTATGTTTTCCCTGACCCCCTAAAAAATTCTCAAACACATAAAAATAGAAGAAATCAAATTTGAAGTCAAAAAACCTGATACAAATCAGTGGTTCATTTTTGTGGATAAAATCTGCTAATTTAGAAAATATCAGCGAGCATCTGGTCAGGCTATAAAAATGCTAAATGATGATTTCTGGAGTCGTTTTCTACTTTGTTCATTACTCATTAATTACATCATATTAATGATCTGGTTTTTGCTGTTTATTTTTGCCCGTAACTGGATGAAACAGCTGCATGGCAAATGGTTCCAGCTTTCAGATCATACTTTTGATGCCATCCATTATGGCGGCATGGCTATATATAAAATTGGTATTTTACTGTTTAATCTGGTGCCATTTCTGGCCTTATATCTGATACGAAATTCCTAACCCGGATTCAACTTTAAAAGGCTTATAGGCAAATAGATCATCTTTAAACAGCAGTTTCGAAGTTTATAAAAACAGGACCGCTACAATCAAAAACAAGCAAAAGAGGAATTTGGCAGCATGAATCAATTCAAATCTGCACTGGTTTTAGGTATTTTCATTTGTCTGGGGATGATTATTGCGGGATGGATTTTGGGCAGTAGCGCACTCAAAATTAAACAGTATGAACGTATAGTCTCGGTCAAGGGCTTGTCTGAGCGTGAGGTGAAAGCTGATGTCGCAGTATGGCCAATCCGTTTTAGCTCGGCCAGTCAGGACCTGACCCAGCTCTATGACACCATGGAAATACAAACCCAGCAAATTCAGGCATTTTTAAAGGCTGAAGGTTTTAGCGATCAGGAAATTACCACTGCGGCTCCGGTTACGACCGATAAATATGCCCAGCAATATGGCGGCGATGCCAATGTCGCGCTACGTTATACCGCCCATCAAACCATTACCGTCTATACCCACCGAATAGATGCAGTGCGGGCAGCACAAAGCCGTCTGGTGGCTTTGGGTAAAAAGGGCATTGCCTTTGGTGGCGATGATTCAGGTCAACGAACCGAATATTTATTTACCAAGTTAAATGATATCAAGCCAGCGATGATTGAGCAGGCGACACAGAACGCCCGCAGTGTGGCAGAAAAATTTGCCGCAGATTCCAAAAGCCGTTTAGGTAAAATCAAGGCGGCCAATCAGGGACTGTTTAGCATTGAAGATCGTGACAGTAATACTCCCTATTTAAAGAAAGTCCGTGTCGTGTCCACGGTAGACTATTATCTGGCGGATTAAATGGGGTAAAAAGTGATGAAAAAATGCGGTTTGATGTGCAGATAAATTCCTGTAATCTCAATTTTTCTGCAATAAAAAACCTGTATTTTAATCCGGAAGATAAAAAATTCTATTTATTATTCATTTAAGGAAAAAAATTCCCAAAAATGATGAAAAATTAAAAAAACTGAGGGAATTAATCCCGGCCGTGTTTGGCTAATATATGTTTCAAGGGTGTGATAAGGGATCGAAAAGAGTAGATTGCTGCCAGTTGCGTACAACGTGAGTGCAGTACTTACCCACAAGGTCTCGATTCGGCTTAGGACGCTATAGATTATCAATTTATAGGCATAGGGTTATAACTTACAAAGTTATAATGGTTGAAGTAAACCACAGATGTTTTCCCTAACACCCTCAAAAATTCTCCGGCAAAAATATAAGATAAAATTCCCTCTTCTTTTTCTTCATTGATAAAATATTTAATAAATCATTTACCTATAATAAATTATATGCGTTATCTCGATACACTTATTCAACATTGTCATGCTGCTAAAACGGCTATACCTGTTCAGGAATTTATATTTTCAACTGTAGATGATTTACCTCCGATATCTAAGGCGATTTATATCATTGAACAAGTAGACGGTGATATGAATGAAACATTTAATCACTTTCGTATCTTTAAAGCGCAGGGAACTCATGCCTGTGCAAGATTAAATGCGCCTTGCACAGTGATGTATGTAGGTTCATCTACCACAGGACTTAAAAATCGGTTGAAACAACATTGGGGTCAAGGCCAAAAGAGCACGTATGCACTACATTTGGGTCAAGGCCAAAAGAGCACGTATGCACTACATTTGAGTCAATGGTTTCAAGGTCAGTTTAAAATCACGATCAGACAATATGAAGTAGATCATCAGGTACTGCAATTGATTGAAGATGACCTTTCTCATCAGCTTAAACCTGCGTTTGGAAAATTGGGTGCAAACAATAAATAATTCCAGATCGACTCTGTATTTCACAGACGTTGACAGTCGGATCTGACCTTGTTATTTTGCGCCCATTCTCCTACGTGCTGTAATGCTATGCCCATCAACGATAACTTCGTGTATATGCCGCCTCAGGAACCGCTTGTTATTGTCTATGAAGATGAAGACCTGGTGGTGATTGAAAAGCCGGCAGGGCTGTTGTCTGTTCCGGGACGCTTACCTGAACATCATGACAGTGCCTATTTTCGCGTATTGGAACGCTATCCCAACGCTAAAATTACCCACCGTCTAGATATGGCAACTTCCGGCATTTTGATGTTTGCCAAACACCGTGAAGCAGAAGTGGCGGTCAGTAAAATGTTTCAGGCACTTACGGTCAAAAAAAACTATATTGCGCTGATTCAAGGCAAGCTTGAAGCCGAAGGCAGTGTCGAAGTGCCATTAATTACCGACTGGGAAAACCGGCCGCGTCAAATCGTGCATTTTGAATTGGGAAAACCCGCCAAAACGCTGTATCAGGCCTTGGAATATTCTGCAGCGGAAGACATTAGCCGGGTATTACTGACTCCGATTACCGGACGTTCCCATCAACTTCGGGTACATATGCAATATATCGGACATCCCATTACTGGCGACAAGCTCTATCATCCAGAACCCTATCAGAGTCCATTACAACGTATGGCCTTACATGCCAGCTATCTGGCTTTTAAACAGCCTTTAAGCGGGGCAGATGTTGAAATTAAGGCTAAAGTTCCTTTTTAATCAGTGTCTTAAATTTTTATCTGTTTAACATTCTAGAATTTTAATCATAAGTTACATATATGATATGCGGGCTATCGTCTGCTTAGCTCACTGATTTATGATGATGAAAATCTTAGAATAATAAAAAGTGCGATCATTCAGACACGATATCCCTTTTCTGGTAATGGAAAAACAAACGAATAATAATGCGTAACATTTCTTTGAAATAATAATAATTTTGAGATAATAATCGTTTATCTATATATCCTGACCACCCTTATTTTGCTGGGATTGCTTTATCGGGCAATCATGCAAATAAGAAAAAAACAGATCATGCTTGAATCTTTACAGGTGAATCTGTATCGTACGCGAAATAATCTGGCAGAGCATGAGCAGCAAAATGATGCGCTGCATCATCAATTAAATACCTGTCGTATAGAGATCGGAAATTTAAAAAACAGGGTTGAAAAGCTGAGCCAGTATCAGGACATTGTAGATATTGAACATTACATTGCGGAGCGAAAAAACCAGGCCGAGAGCTTTGTTGAAGTCACTAAAACTGAAGCAGAGTTTCTGCTGGAAAAAATGAAGGCAGAGATTGAAAATACTCGACATTATCTGGAAAAACTGGAAAAAAAACAGCCAGCTTAAGCTGGAAGCCCAAGCCAGAGAACGATTAGGTGCTTTTTATAATCAGGTCTTAGAACAAGAAAGCTTGGAGGCAATTTCTAAAGCACTGGAAAACAAGATTCAGGGTTATGGTATTCAAGATGTATATCCTGTACAAACCTTTCTGGATCAATTGATTGATGGCTATGGTGATATTCATGCCGCGCAGCAGTTAAAAGAAGTCCGCCGTAAAATAAAAAATGCCATTGCAGCAAACACAGGGGGGCAATGTGAGTATGTCGAGAGCCTGTAAATTATTTTGTGTAAGTTCCATTTTTTATAAATGATCTTTTAATCGATCATCGAACTGAATCGTAAACCAATTCATCGCTAAACGCCAATTTTGAATTGGCATGGTCCATTTTTTAGC
>NZ_VOYL01000084.1:0-5942 GCF_013420295.1 Acinetobacter sp. YH01018 | reverse complement strand
CCATTTCGGTAAAAACTGGTCGAGGTACGCCAACCAAGCGTTTAAATTCAGAATCTGAAAAACGGTTTAAGTTCTGATATCTCATGAAACTTAGATTGAGGTGGTTTTGACTTTCGCAAGAGGTCTATTGAACATATTGGTTATCGCAAAGATTTGAGATTCAATACTATTGAATCGTTTATTAATTCTTTAGCTCAAAAAATTAAAGCAACTTATGAAAAATCCTTATCTGACAACTATCAACCCTTTTTAAGTCATTTTGGCAGTTTTACTGTAGCAACAATTGATAATCAAACTATAGGCTCAACTGAAGCTCTCGAAAAATTATTAGATAAAGTTGGTAAACTTAATGAAAATTTAGATGATCAAAAATTATTAGCATTGAATAAACTTAATAGTTCAGCGAATTATTCAACTCTTAAAATCTCGAAAGACCTGAGCTTTTCAGATAAAGAAAAAATTGCTCAAGCAACTTGGAGAAATTATCAAAATGAAATAGATCGAATATCATTCACACGTGATTCTTTCAATATTAAGTGGGAGCCTGTAATGTCAACTGAAGACAAGACCGCTCTATTCTACGAGATTGAATTATTTATAGAAAATCAGATTAATTTACTTGTTGATGAACTACCATTTTAGTTGCTTCTCATAAAAGACAAAAGCGCATCAATCGATACGCTTTTTATGTAGCATTACAGCCTAATTTTCAACCATAAATCAAAGATTTATTAAGGACATTTCGCTTTCTGAAAAACCTTGGTGTTTTTGCTACGCATACATTGATACGATTTCTCGATATCCACCTTCTTCCAGTCCCCATCCACCAGTTTAAAACTATATACCGTGCGCATCGAACGAACCGAATCATCCATTAAACCCGTTTCCGTTACTTTGACCTGTGCAGCTGTTGGTGACTCTACACTATTAAAAAACTGACGAATTTCAACCGTAGCCGAATTCTTACGCAAATCAGGTCGTTCGTTCAACACTTGTTGCAAAGGCATATCGGACGAACCAATATTCACTTTAGAAGCCAATTTTTTAGTCGTTGCACAACCCGCCGTGATTAAACCCAAACAAATGATACAGGTAGAGAGTAAACGTAACATTGGGAAATATCCCCCATAAAAAAAAGACATAGCATCTATGATGCCATGCCTTTTTTTTATACTCGATAACAGTTATGTAGTCATCGGCGCATAGAACTTACAGGTTAAATATTAAAGATCAAATAATTTACCCGGGTTCATAATACCGTTTGGATCAAATACCTGTTTCAAGGCTTTCATGTAGCCAATTTCTTCTTCAGAACGGGTGTAATTGAGGTAAGGTTTTTTGGTCATACCAACACCATGTTCCGCAGAAATCGAACCGTCATATTTTTTCACAGTTTCGAATACGTATTTATTCACCACCTGACATTTGGCAAAGAATTCATCTTTAGACAGGTTCTCTGGTTTCAAGATATTCAAGTGCAAGTTACCGTCACCAATATGACCGAACCAGCAAATTTCAAAGTCAGGATAATTATCCGCAACAATGGCATCAATTTCTTTAATAAATGCCGGAACATGCGTAATTAATACGGAAATGTCATTTTTGTATGGTGTAAACGGTGCGATTGATTCAGAGATATCTTCACGTAAACGCCATAAGCTGTGTACCTGTTCCAGGCTTTGGCTCATTACTCCATCGAGCACCCAACCCTGTTCCATGCAATGCTCAAAAATTTCCATCGCCTTGTCCATAATTGGCTCAAATGGCGCTTCAAATTCAAGCAGTACATAGAATGGACATTCCGTTTCAAACGGACGTTGTACATGACCATGATCCAGCACTTTTTGCATCGCAAGTTCACCAAAGAACTCAAATGCAGTTAAATCAATTTTCGCCTGGAATGCGTGAAGTACAGGCATCACTGCTTCAAAGTCAGGTACACCCAGTACCATCACTTGCAGGTCTTGCGGTTGACGTTCCAGCTTGATTTCAGCTTCAGTCACCAGACCTAAAGTGCCTTCACCACCAATGAACAAATGTTGTAATGCATAACCGGTCGCGTTCTTGATCATGCCCTTGTTCAGACGCAGGATGTCGCCCTTACCGGTCACAACGGTCAGACCCAGCACCCAGTTACGGGTCATGCCGTATTTAATCACTTTAATGCCGCCGGCATTGGTACCGATGTTACCGCCAATTTGTGATGAACCTGAAGATGCGAAATCCACCGGATAATACATACCCTGTTCTTCAGCATAGTTTTGTAACTGTTCAGTCACCACACCCGCTTGTACACGTACCATACGGTCTGCAGGGAAGAATTCCAGAATCTGGTTCATCTTGTCCATGCTGACCACAATTTCACCATTGGCTGCTACTGCACCGGCAGATAAACCGGTACGGCCGCCAGATGGTGTGATGGCAATATTGTGTTCATTGGCAAATTTAACAATCGCCTGCACCTGTTCCGTACTTGATGGAAAAACAATGACTGATGGATTTGGATCGAAATGCTTGGTGTAGTCTTTGCCCCAGGCATCGAGACTAGCAGCATCAGTTTTAATGCGGTTTTCACCCACAATGGCTGTCAATTGGGTTAATAACTCAGGTGTTAAAGCGACTGGAGCATTCATCGTTTGCAGACCTAGCAAGAAATATACAAGTGGTGGATGGTCTATAGAGCATTCTTTGCAAAGAGATTTACAAAAAAATAATGTCTTAGACTGGGTGTGAGCATAAAATCAACAGTATAACTGTGATCGATTTCACTACTCGACATTATAAGACATTTTTTACTAAAACCCGGTGAAAATAAGCATTTTGACAATCTAAGCTTAAAAATTACAGTTTTAGTTAGACCAAAATCTGTAGTTCCTGACATATGTATGGCAAAAATACCTATAGTCTCGGTCATAAAGGAAATGTATATAGACCCTTCTCGTATGTTATCATATAGCGACTAAATTTGGCCTTTGTAGCGGAGCCGTAATGAGCCAACATCTTTCACTGCCTAAAGATAAAATTCGTTTCTTGTTGTTAGAAGGCGTTCATCAAAACGCAATCGACACTTTAAATGCTGCTGGATACACCAACATCGACTATCGTAAAACTGCGCTTGAGGGTGAAGCGTTGAAAGAAGCGATCAAAGATGCCCACTTCATTGGTATTCGTTCACGTACTCAGTTAACTGAAGAAGTATTTGAAGCAGCCAACAAGCTGATTGCTGTTGGCTGTTTTTGTATCGGTACCAATCAGGTAAATCTTGATGCTGCGATGGTTCGTGGTATTCCAGTATTTAACGCACCATATTCAAATACCCGTTCAGTGGCTGAACTGGTACTTGCTGAAGCCATTTTATTGCTTCGTGGCGTACCTGCTAAATCTGCTTCTACTCACCGTGGTGGCTGGAACAAATCTGCAGTCGGTTCGTTTGAAACTCGTGGTAAAACTTTAGGTATCGTCGGTTACGGTTCAATCGGTTCTCAACTTTCAGTACTTGCTGAAAGCATGGGTATGAATGTCATTTATTATGATGTTGTAACCAAACTTCCTATGGGTAATGCACGCCAAGTCGGTAGCATGGGCGAATTGCTTGCAAATGCAGACGTGGTATCTCTACACGTTCCGGACGTTCCATCTACACGTAACTTCTTTGGCAAAGACCAGTTTGCACAAATGAAAGAAGGTTCAATCTTCATCAATGCTGCACGTGGTACATGTGTGATCATTGAAGATCTTGCTGATGCAATCAAATCTGGTCACATTGCAGGTGCTGCAGTTGACGTATTCCCTAAAGAACCTAAAGCCAACGGTGAAGAATTCGTTTCTCCTCTTCGTGGCCTAGACAACGTGATTTTGACTCCTCACGTAGGTGGTTCAACCATGGAAGCGCAAGCCAACATCGGTCTTGAAGTGGCAGAGAAATTTGTTGCTTACTCAGATAAAGGTATGACCTTGTCTGCGGTGAACTTCCCAGAAATCGCATTGCCATTGACTGAAGGTAAACACCGTTTACTGCACATTCACAAAAACATTCCTGGCGTGCTGTCTAAAATCAACAACCTGTTTGCTGAACACGGCATCAACATCTCTGGTCAGTCATTGATGACTAAAGGTGATGTCGGTTATCTGGTGATGGACGTTGATGCAACTGCGTCTAAAGAAGCACTCGATACACTTCACGAAGTTGAAGGCACAATCCGCGTTCGCGTATTGTTCTAATTTAAAATTTAAAAAAAAACCACAGCATTCATGCTGTGGTTTTTTATTTTTCAAAATTTTTAAAATCTGGCGTTTTATCTATCTCATGCTGTTTGAACAAGCCAATTTAGTTTATACCCAGTTTTAAAATCGCTCCTGCTGTGCAAGCATCGCTGCTCTTGCTGATTACCCTGATCCACTTGCAAAGAACAAAATTGCAGACAAATTAAAAAATGGATCATTTAAATTCAAATCGATAAAACCATCCTGCATCCACCAGTTATTTTAAATTTAAAATTATGAATTTAAATTTTCCTCCAGTAAAAACTCAAAAAATCAGCATGAACCGCTATACTGTGCGCACCTGAAACATGGTCTATTCGACGGACCATCCAACTGCGTGTCTCATGCCAAACTCTCAACTTCTTGCCGTAGTGTTCATGGTTCTGTCCATGATCTCTTATCAAATCAGTGCATCATTTGCCAAACAATTGTTCCTGGTGCTTGACCCATTGACCGTGACGATTTTAAGGCTGTGTTTTGCTGCGATCATTATTGGGGTCATGTTCCGTTCCTGGAAAATTTTATCGCGGCTGTCTTTTTTAAAATGGCGCGATTTACTCTGCTATAGTGCAGCACTCGGTTTCATGAATATTCTGTTCTATATGTCTTTGGGAAAATTACCCCAGGGCATTGCGGTGGGTCTGGAATTCATCGGCCCTTTAGGACTGGCCCTGCTGTCGATTAAGCAGCGCAGTGACTATATCTGGGTGGGAATGGCCATTTTAGGCATTGCCTTGATGGTGCCATGGGGACAGACACAGAGTGCCAATTTTTCGATTTTCGCTGCAGCTTGTGCTCTCGGTGCCGGGCTATGCTGGGCATTTTATATTTATTTTGGTCAAAAGGTGGTGCATCAGAATATTGGCATGCACGCTTTAACCATTGCTATCAGTTTGTCTGCATTGACGCTATTACCGATTGGACTCTACCACAATGCAGCTGCATTGGTTGAGACCCAGTACTGGGGCAAAGCGTTGGCAATCGCAGTACTGGCCACTGCCATTCCCTATGCCCTCGACCTGCAAGCGTTGAAGCATTTAAGCAAACTGAGTTATGGCACCTTATCCAGCCTTTCTCCTGCTTTGGCTGCACTCACGGGGCTGCTTTTGCTTGGAGAAAAAATAGGATGGTTACAGTGGATTGCCCTGCTGTGTGTCATGCTGGCATCGGTTGGCGTGACATTCCGAGCCAGCCAGAAAGTCGAGTCTTGAAATAATTAATTCCAAAAAAAGATGGCACTAACGCCACTGCTGTCCCATAGTTGAATTCTAGGTGTTAGATTTGTGAGTGTGGCAAGGATGCCACACATTCCCCATCACGACAGGAAGTCGTGTATGGGGAATAAAGACTTTTGCCTACTTTTGGTCTGTCAAAAGTAGGGTTAAGCCTACACAAAGTGACTTAAACTTTTAGAGAAAAGACAAGGCTGTGAAAAAAATAAATACCAAATGCTTAAATGCCAAATATCATCCTATTGATTTGGTGCGGAAATAAAATTCAAATTATGGGACAGCAATGACACTAACGCCATCTTTTTTATCCTGCAATTTTGAATCGCAGATTCAAATCCCAAGTGCGACACATTTGTAGTTAGTTGAAAAAGTTAGGTGTATTCGTAGAATCATTGGACTTTTTCAACTCGCAATTGGAAAGCACACAATGAAGAAATACACCCAACT
>NZ_VOYL01000083.1:0-6099 GCF_013420295.1 Acinetobacter sp. YH01018 | reverse complement strand
GAAGCAGATGAAGTATAACTGGCGGGATTTTAAGGTGATGAAGGCAGATCAAATAGAGCGTTGGGTTGGGCAGATTTCAAAGGGTTTTGGTAATGAATACATGTTTACTTTTTAGTTGATACTTACCAGTGATGTAAGTTTATTAAGTTTCTTTTCTTCTTGTTTTAGCCAGTCATAGCTATCTGCATCTAATGTTTTTGAGTGTTCATAATCCTTAAGATATCTAACTTTCATAGGGTGATGCATCCATGACAATTGTCAAATAATTAGAGATCAAAAAATGCACTATGTCAATGAAAAATATATAAAGAAACTTTTTGATAACTTTATTCAATTAGGAAAAGTGATCGATCATCCAGTTCAATAATCGCGACCACTTCGAGCTTTTGATTCAGTAAAACGAAGTCGGTGACTTTACGGTTAAACTTGTTACGGATCTTAAAGTTGTCATTGGTGATTAATGCGCTAAAAGCAACTTGAGCCAAAATATGATGTTGTGGAAAGGCTTCTTTCAGCCGGATAAACATTTTACTTTCAAAAGGCGTGATCACACGTTTAGGGAAAAATTTCTGCTGTGGTTTGAACAGTTGCTGAAAAACAAGGGTCAGCAAGGCAAGAGTGGCAATGCAACCAATAATAAAAAAAGTGGCTTGGCTTGAGTCGAACACAATAAAATCTTGATATAAGAAAAAACCCACTCTGTTGAGTGGGTTTTTAGAATTTGGCTCTCCAACCTGGGCTCGAACCAGGGACCTGCGGATTAACAGTCCGTCGCTCTACCGACTGAGCTATTGGAGAATCTGGTACGCATTCTATGTATCTCAGCTTACAGGGTCAAGAGTTTAGTGTTAAAAAAGCCATGAAAATGAATTGAATGTTTTAAAAATAAACTTATTGCTGGTTATTTAAGTGATTTTATTAGGTCTATATAGTTTTCTTTGCTTTGTAATGGGTGGGCTTGACGGCATTCGTCCAGCAATTTCATCACTTCAGCTTGGGTAAGCTCAGGTTTGAGTTGCTGCTGAATGTGTTTTAAAACCTCCGGGTTCTTTTTGACTAAATTACGGGTGCAATGAAACAGGCGTTCATACATGAGCGCGGAAGCCTGCTTTTTATTTTCAGAATTTTGACTACATTGAAACACGGCGAACATCACAACAATCAAAATAATCCAGAAAATGAGAGATTTTAACCAGGTGGCATTCATAGCAGTTTATTAGAATATTGTTATTAGAATGAACATAACCAAATTTTAATCAGCGAACAAGAGATAGGAGAATGATCTACAATTTTAATAAAAAGTGATGACTCAAAAGTAGAGATCGTAAAAGTGCAGATTGCAGGAAATGTAAATCTGCTGAATAAAAAAAAGCCCACTTCGCAATGAGTGGGCTTTTTAGAATTTTGGCTCTTCCACCTGGGCTCGAACCAGGGACCTGCGGATTAACAGTCCGTCGCTCTACCGACTGAGCTATGGAAGAATAGATGGCTCTCCAACCTGGGCTCGAACCAGGGACCTGCGGATTAACAGTCCGTCGCTCTACCGACTGAGCTATTGGAGAATCTGATGCGCATTTTAGGGATGAAAACTAAAGTCGTCAACAAGATAATGTAAAGAAATGAATTATTTGCTTTATTAATATGCGTTTGGGTTCTGAAAATAAAAAAATCACCCATAAAGGGTGATTTTTTAAGCAAAAAATAAAAAATATTTTATTTCTTATTTTTCAACGCCAGCAGCTTGACCAGCATATTTAGCATTTGCGTAATCCCAGTTTACCAAGCTTTCCAGGAAAGTTTTGATATAAGCAGGACGTGCATTGCGGAAGTCGATGTAGTAAGCGTGTTCCCAAACGTCAATAGTCAACACAGCAACTTTACCATGAGCAAGTGGAGTGTCGGCATTTGAAGTTTTAAGGATAGAAAGGTTGCCATTTACTTCATCCGCAACCAACCAAGCCCAGCCTGAACCGAATTGAGTGGTTGCAGCAGCAGCGAATTCTTCAGCAAATTTTTCATAAGAACCGAAAGCTTCATCAATTTTAGCCGCTAAAGCACCAGTCGCTTTACCACCACCATTTTTAGCCATACAGTTCCAGTAGAATGTATGGTTCCAAACTTGAGCCGCGTTGTTGAACACGCCAACTTTAGCAGCATCACCAGCAGATGCTTTAATGATTTCTTCTAAAGTTTTACCTTCAAGGTCTGTGCCTTTGATCAGGTTATTCAAGTTTACAACGTAAGTGTTGTGGTGTTTGTCGTGATGGTATTCTAAAGTTTCTTTGCTGATGTGCGGAGCAAGATCTTCATAACCGTATGGAAGTGCCGGTAAAGTAATCGTTGTCATGTCTTCAATTCCTTGCATTTTGCTGGGTTTTAACATTAAGTCGCTTTATTGTAATAGATTCTTGAGGAAAATTGCGCATTGCTTATAAATAACAATACAGAATAAAGCCTCAATTTATACGTATAAAGAAAATGTTAAACCGTCATTAAATTAAATCGGATTGTTTAATTCAAAGTAACTATACTCAATATCGAACTGTTCTGAAATAGCTTTTGCCAGACGTTGTACTCCATAACGTTCGGTGGCATGATGCCCGCAGGCATAGTAGTGCACATTCAGTTCTTTGGCTTCGTAAAAAGTCCGTTCACTGACCTCGCCGGAAATGTAGGCATCACAGTTTTGCTCCGCAGCTTTGCCAATAAAATCTTGCGCGCCACCAGTACAATAAGCCACTTTCTGAATGCTGGTTTTTTCCGCGGGAAGATGGATGGCGTTAAAATTTAAACGTTCAGACACATACTGTTTAAAGTCTTCAGCAGACATGGCGTTTTTTAAATAACCAATATTGCCAATCGGGTTGCGTTCAGCTGGATCTAAAGCTTCAATATTTTCTAATGCTAACATCTCGGTAATCGCGGCATTATTACCTAAAGTAGGGTGACTATCTAAAGGTAAGTGATAGCCGACCAGTGAGATATCATGCTGAATCAGGCTTTTAATACGTTTACCGCGCATACCTGTAATCGGGTAGGGTTCACCTTTCCAGAAATAACCATGATGCACCAGCAGTAAGTCGGCACCTTGTTCAATTGCAGCTTCAATCGCATCCTGAGATGCCGTAACAGCACACAAAATTCTGCTAATCTCCGGTTTGCCTTCTATTTGCAAGCCATTTGGTGCATAGTCTTTAAATTCGTGTGATTTCAGGGTTTGATCACACCACTGAATAATCTCGCTGAGCTTTGCCATAAATTTCTCAAAAGCCTTAATATTGAATATCATCAAAACATATTTTGAATTGTAACTAAAGCAGCACAAAACTCTGAATTATTTTTAAGTTTCCTGCTGTATTTCATTTTACAATGGCCGATAAATTACTTAGTCATCAACGAATTAAAATATTGTTAGAGGAAATTACCGTGCGCCGCACCTTTTCATGGTTACCTTGGGTTTTACTTGTTTTAGTCACTCTCGGTTTTCTTGTCTGGCAACATTCTCAGAAGCCGCAAGCCCCTGTTGCATCTGACGGTATAAAAATGCCAAGAGAAAAAGTCGAGCCTTTAGTTAATACCAACAGGGCGGGTGCAGTCGAATCTTACAGTAATGCCGTGAAGGTGGCGGCTCCTGCGGTGGTGAATATTTTCACAACCCAAAAAGTGAATAAAGCAGAGCACCCTTTGTTAAATGACCCTGCATTTCGCGAGTTTTTTGGTGATCAGGTCCCTGAACAGTTTGATCAGGAGCAAAATGAAAACAGTCTGGGGTCGGGTGTTATTGTACGTTCAGATGGCTATATCTTGACCAACAATCATGTAATTGCTCAGGCTGAACAAATTGTGGTGGGTCTGAATGATGGACGCCGTGCAGTCGCTAAAGTGATTGGCACAGACCCAGATTCTGATCTGGCGGTAATTAAGATTGAACTCGACAAGCTGCCGGTTTTGCCTTTTAAACTCAGCGGCAATGAAGTTGGGGATGTGGTGCTTGCCATTGGTAACCCATTCGGTGTGGGACAAACAGTCACTCAGGGGATTATTTCTGCCACCAACCGTTCAGATTTGGGCATTAATACTTATGAAGACTTCATTCAAACCGATGCGGCGATTAATCCGGGGAATTCGGGTGGAGCACTGATTGACGTGGCTGGTAATCTGATTGGTGTGAATACGGCTATTTTCTCGCAATCCGGTGGTTCACTGGGGATTGGTTTTGCCATTCCTGCGAAAGTGTGTCAGCAAATTCTAAATTCAATTCTGAAAGACGGTCGTGTAGTTCGCGGCTGGTTGGGCATTAGCCTCATGCCAGTACAACAGGACAATATTCTTGAACCTAAGCAAACTGGCGTAGTCGTTGCTGACGTACTTCCTCGTGGTCCTGCAGCCAAGGCAGGAATTAAAAAGGGTGATAAAATTATCCAGGTCAATGGTGAACCGATCACTTCTGCTTCCCACTTGATTAATTATGTAGCCTTGCAAGCACCGAATAGCACCATTAAAGTTGAAGTGGTGCGAGATGAGCAGCCATTAACCCTGAATGTGGTGGTGACTGAACGTAAAGCACAGAATAATAATTCACAATATATTCCTTTACCTCAACAATAAAAACAATCCTGCTATTGATCCACGTTGAGGTGAATGAGCAGAGAAAAAGCGCATTTCGATGCGCTTTTTCTATGGCCTAGCTTAGGGCTTATCTGATGACTAGATAACTATAGATTATTTAGGCAATAAAAAAGCCCGCTTTAATGCTGCGGGCTTTTTCGTATTTGGCTCTCCAACCTGGGCTCGAACCAGGGACCTGCGGATTAACAGTCCGTCGCTCTACCGACTGAGCTATTGGAGAATCTGCATGCGATTATAAGCAGATTTTACAGGGGGTCAAGCTAAAAGTGTCATGATTCCTTAATTTTTATGCCGTATGCTTTTTATTTAAACAACTCAATTAAAAATCCTAAAAAAACTTGCACAGCCAAAACTGGCTTGTTAGATTAAATACATAACAGAGCGTTTGAATGTAAGTTCAAACAGTGTGGATTTAAACCAACTTGCCAGCACTAAAATGGCTAAACAGGAGAAAGCGAATGCATACGCTGACGATTGCCGAAATTTTTTCAAATTTATCTTTTTATCAAGATAATTACCTTTCTATTATTCAAGACCCGCAGTGCTATCAGACCGCTGTTGAGGATGCTTATATCCAGGTCTGGCCTGTCGGAACTCAAGTCTTATATCTGGGTGACTTGTTGCAGCTTTGGTTTAGCGATAAATGGTTGATTAATTCACCTTGTCAATTGCTGCTGGATAGTTATTCGAATGGTCGCAAGCAGCCTTTGCAACGTGATCGTGATCTGTATTTGTATCAGCTGAATGGTAGCGCTTTATCTGGACGTAACAATTCTAAAGTATGGTCGGTGTCGGAACAGAAGAAACTCTCTATATCACTCGATAGCGTATTTAAATATTTATGTATCTATAAGGGAACTTCACGTCCGGAAGTGGCTTTATCTGCTCTAACAAAATCATTTAAATCGGCCGTTTAATCATGTACTCGCACAAGAGCTTAGTAAATGACTTAAGCTCTAAGTGCGGCATATTGTCTATTAACGAATAATCATACATGTTGCAGTGGCGTCGGCTTAAAGTTTGACTTCTTTATCTACAATTTTACCTTCAGTAATCTCCAGGTTTTATGGATATTGATGATGGTTCCTGTGGCAACCAGTTGTTGATCTTGAGGAGTAGGGTGGCACATTTTGATATTTAAATCGATGGTGCCATAACCCACACCTGCTTCCAGCATACTGTGAACGGCACAACCAGTAACGGAATCCAGTACGGTTGCTGCAAAACCGCCGTGTATGCCCCCTAAAGGGTTTAAATGACGGTTATCCGCTTTCACTTTGAAATGAATCGTGCCTTCCGAAACTTCATAAGGTTGCATGGAAACGGTTTCACTCATTGAGGGTTGAACCGTACCGGGTTTGTCGGAGACTTTTTATTTAAGTTAGGCCACCTGACCTAACGGGTTAATCTTATCATAGTACATTGCTTCAAACTCAAAAGGCGATACATAACCGAGTGCACTATGTACAC
>NZ_VOYL01000082.1:0-6410 GCF_013420295.1 Acinetobacter sp. YH01018 | reverse complement strand
CGAAGAAGCAATTAAACGCATATTTTGAATTTTATAATTTGAAACGACCTCATTCGAGTCTGGACAAAATGACTCCAGATGAGTTTTACTATGACCAGCTACCACAACAAAATAAGGTAGCTTAACTGAGCAGAATATCACTTATAAATAAGCTTTTAGTTGTTCAAACAAGTGGAACCACCTCTGCATCAGGGTTAAGTATATCTAGTGAATAGAATTTTTGGTCTCTAAGCACTTTTTAAAGGGAACATCATCGACTCAGATCCCTATTTGCAACAGTGCCATTAATCATATAAAGCATTAGATATAAATTACTCCTGCCTTTTATGAAGGTGAAAAGCACTGCTTTGTAGATGGAGGGATTCTATTTTTGAGGAGGTTTTAAATTCCTCATTTAATAGAGAGAATGTACTTTTAAATCAACTGGATTAAAACTGCGGTTTAACCACTACTAAAATCACTACTGCGAGTAAAATAATCGTTGGCATTTCATTAAAGAAACGCCAAAACTTATGTGATTTGTAATGCGGGTTTTCCATCAGTTTTTTACGGTAATAACCACAAACAAAATGGTAAATCACCAGTAAGCCCACTAATCCAACTTTCAGGTAAAACCAGAGTGCTTCATGGTAATGCCGAGTTGCATCACCCCAATCCACTAAAAAATGCGCTGTGATGAGAGTGGCAAGCATTGACGGCCACATGATGCCACGGTACAACTTGCGTTCCATAATTTGGAAACGCTGATGACTCGTGCCATCTTCACTCATCGCATGATAAACATATAAACGTGGCAGGTAGAACAATGCCGCGAACCAACAAACGACTGCAATAATATGTAATGCTTTTACCCACAAGAAAGCATCAGAAGGAGCATCCATCCATTCACCCTTTTAAAGGGCAGTGTGGCAGAAGTTGATCATCCATGGCTGAATGATCAACACTTCTTAGCTTAGCCTTCCTATTTTTTGAAAACAAGAAGACAGGCATTTACACCGCCAAAACCGAAACTGTTACTCATCACAGTATTCAATTTTGCATCACGTTTTTCAAGTACGATATCAAATCGTTTTGCGCCTTCATCCAGTTCAGTCACGTTGATGTTTGGTGCAATAAAGTCATTTTTTCATCATCAATACTGAATAAATCACTCATATAGGCATACGATACGGATACAGTCCATTCAGTTTCGCTGACTGTAAGCGTCATGTGTTCACAGCTCATTAGCCATTGCGTAGTGATCCTGAAAACAGCCAGTTTTTACGTCCCATGCATGGGTATTTGTAGTCATGAATTAAGTCCCCATTTATTTTTAAGTGGGAACTTAATTAAGGCTTATCGGATAGCTTGGTAAAGTGTGTTCACTAGAGAGGTTGCTACAATCCTTTTTGGGGAAAGAATTAGTTCATTAGAAAGTGATGATTCAGTGGAATGAGCTTAGATAGTGGCAGTCCGAACCGATTAGGTATCTAAATTAGGAAGGAATTGTTTTACATAATACTTAAAAATAGATTATCTTATTCTTAATTAAATAAGATAAGCAAAATACAGATGCAAACATTTTTATTAGGAAAGAGGGCTCTTTCCGTTCTTGTAGTGCTTATTACATTAATCTTATTTTTGGTTTATGTCCTATTGCGTACAGGACCTTTTGCACCTGTCAAGGTCACTCTGATACAAGTTCAGTATAAATCCATTCAGCCTAGTCTATTTGGTATAGCGACTGTTGAAGCTCGTCATAATTACAAGATTGGTCCCACAACGGCAGGTCGTCTTAAAAACCTTCGAGTCGATATAGGAGATGCTGTACAAGCTGGACAACTTTTAGGGGGAATGGATCCCGTTGATTTAGAAGAAAAAATACTTGCGCAACGTGCCATTATCCAAAAAATCATCTCTCAGCAACAAGATATTCAAATTCGTCAAAAGTTTGCACAGCAACAAGTTCAACGCTATCAGCAACTCACCAAAATCAATGCCACCAGTCAAGAGTCACTCGCCATTAAGCAGCAGGAACTTGATCTTGCTACAACGGCACTTGGCTCAATGCAGCAAGAACTTAATAAAGCCCGTGCAGACCTCAATACACTACAAGCCCAGCGCGACAATTTAAATTTAATGGCAACAGCACCAGGTATAGTCACAGCCCGTTATGCAGAACCTGGCTCTACTGTAGTTGCAGGGCAAACCGTATTGGAAATTGTAGACCCGAAGTCTATTTGGTTGAATACACGCTTCGATCAATCTAGTGCGATTGGCTTAGCCTCAGGTTTACCTGCGCAAATTCATTTACGCTCGCGTCAAAGTAGCACACTTTCAGGTCAAATCTTATGGGTAGAGCCTCGTGCAGATGCTATTACCGAAGAAATCTTAGCCAAAGTAGTCTTTAGTCAACAACCTAACCCTCTACCCCCTTTAGGCGAATTAGCAGAAGTGACAATTAAACTAGCACCACTGTCTCGCAGCCTTGCTATTCCAAATGCTGCTATTCACCGCATCAATAACCAAGTCGGTGTCTGGAAAGTGACAGATCAAAAACTACAATTTATTGACATTAAACTAGGTCGCTCTAATTTAGAGGGTGATGTTCAAGTACTCGATGGTCTATCAGAAAATGATCAAATCGTTTTATATAGTGAAAAACCACTTAATGCGAAAAACCGTTTGCATATTGTAAAAAATCTTGCAGGAACATCTGAATGATTAGCTTAGCCGGTCGGGATATATTCCAGTCATGGGGTAAGTTTGTTTTTACTGGTTTTGGACTTGGCTTGTTGATCGGCGTGACTCTAATTATGGCGGGTGTCTACCGTGGTATGGTGGATGATGCCAAAGCATTATTGAATAACAGTGGAGCCGACCTTTGGGTTGTGCAACAAGATACGCTTGGTCCATATGCCGAATCCTCTAGTGTGCGTGATGATTTATATCGTAGTATCAGGAACATACCTGGTGTGGCACATGCCTCAAATATTACTTATCTGACCACACAAGTTCATTACAAAGATAAAGATATCCGTGCGATGGTGGTTGGAATCCATACAGGTGAACATGCCTGGAATAATTTAGGCTGGCCACCTTACCTTTTAGCGGGACGTCAATTGACTCGAGGGCACTATGAAGCTGTTGTAGACATCACTTCAGGACTTAAATTAGGTGATCGCATCAAAATCCGTCGTAATTATTTTACTGTAGTAGGATTGACTCGACGAATGGTGTCATCAGGTGGTGACCCGATGATTTTTATTCCGATTAAAGATGCACAACAAGCCCAATTTCAAAAAGATAATGCGGCAATTTTACAAGACCGCCGACGTACCGCACAAAATCCAATTTACAATCGGCCTGCTTATCCAGATTTATTAGACAGTGTTCTGAGTGCTCAAACCAGCAATCGTTATGTAAATGCAATTTTAGTCCGTCTTAAAACTGGTACTTCCGCAGAAGATACTGCTGCACACATCCAACGTTGGCAGCAACTGACTGTCTACACGCGTCTTCAAATGGAACATATTTTAATTAGCAAGATGATTGCAACGTCAGCAAGGCAGATTGCGATGTTTTTAGTAATTTTGGCTTTGGTGAGTGCGGCAATTGTGGCATTTATTATTTATACACTCACCATGGATAAAATTCGAGAAATTGCAGTTTTGAAACTAATTGGAACACGCAACCGAACGATTGCCTGGATGATCTTACAGCAAGCTCTCTCACTTGGTCTAATTGGATTTACTATAGGTAAAATCACCTCAACCTTTGCTGCGCCATATTTTCCAAAGTATGTATTATTGATTCCTCAGGATTCTATTCTTGGATTTATTGCTGTGATGTTGATTTGTATGTTGGCAAGTCTAGTAGCTATTCGTATGGCATTACGTATTGATCCAGCCGAAGCAATTGGAGGATAACACATGACCCACGGAATTTTAATTGAGGGTTTAAAAAAACGTTTTGGGCAAGGTGATAATGCTTTTTATGCATTAAAAGATGTCAATATGTGGGTGGATCCAGGAGAAGTTGTTGGACTGATTGGTCCGTCAGGTTCAGGTAAAAGTACCTTATTAAAATGTTTAGGCGCTGTGATTGATCCCACTGAAGGACGTATGACTTTAGGGAATGAAGTGATTTTTGATCAACACTGGTTAGTAAAAGATTTAAACGCATTACGACGTGACAAAATTGGTTTTATGTTCCAAACACCTTATTTGATTCCTTTTTTGAATGTTTTAGATAATGTTGCGCTATTACCTATGCTGGCAGGTGTTCCTAATAACATAGCACGTGCAAGTGCTTTAGAAATTTTAACGGCTTTAGATGTTCAGCATCGTATTCATGCCATGCCTGGGCAATTATCAGGTGGTGAACAACAACGTGTAGCTATTGCACGCGGCTTGATTAATAAGCCACCTGTCATTTTGGCAGATGAGCCAACGGCACCTTTAGACAGCGTTCGTGCCATGACTGTAATTCGTTTGTTGCACGAAATGGCGGAAAAATTTCAAACAGCAATTATTGTTGTTACACATGACGATAAAATTATTCCGACTTTCCAGCGACTGTATCATATTCGTGAGGGAATAACGTATGAAGAAAAAGGAGAAGGTCGTAGTTTCTAAAAGCTTAGAAATTTAAAGTATTTTATCTAGTTGATAGATTTAGATTAATAGCTTAATTTTTTCAATAAGCTGAATAAATTTTCTTTTTATTGCGTTGTTTTAAGTGGTATTCATCTGCTTTGGATAAACGAATAGTTTTTATATTTTTACGATGATATGTAATTGAACCAAATGTCTTGATTCCTCAAATTTGATTTTTAATTCTTGACTTGATATATCCACGAACAGCATAGAATTTTGTTTTTAAGCCTTCTACCAAATGCTCAATCATTTTAATGTCTGCTGTATGTTCATTAGGTAAAGCTGTACTGACAATCTTGCCTGACTGACTCATGATTAAATGCAGCTTACAGCCAAAGAACTAGTCCATTGAGCTTTTACCGCGTGTTGCAATGGTAGATATTTATACCGTTGAATACGCTGATTTTTGCATACAGGCAGCGTAGTCGATCGATCCATAAATAATAATTGCTCTGATAATCTTTCATCAAGGCAAAATGTAAAGCATACAGTGCCAATCGATGTGCTCTGATGAGATAAACTATCCGTTGTTAACAAGGTAAATATCTAAAGAGTTGACCGTGATTTTGCTTTAATGAAAAGAATAAAGCTTTGAGATTATGGAAATACGAAAATTTATACTAAATGGCAATAAACACGATTTACGAAACTTTTAATTGAGAGGATCGTATTTTAAAAATTGCCAATAAGTTACTTCGATTTTTGAAAAAAGTCATCAATCATGCAGAAGAAATATGTAAAATCAAACATGGTTTCTGAAAGCGTAGGTTGTGTGGTAACTCCCTAATAGTATGTAGCCACCTTTTTTTTAAGCCAATTTCTTATCCACAATTCAGGTTATATTGATTTAAAAAGAGTATAAATCCTATGAAATTTATTAAAAACTTGAGCTTGTCTTTTCTGCTGTTTTTTTCAAGTTTATCGATTGCAGTAGCAGAAACAACAAAAGATCCATTATTTGTATTGCTTACCAGTAATGATGCCCATCGTACAAAGATGGCCATCGGCATGAGTAATAATCAATTCCAAAAAGGGCATCCCTTGACTGTATATTTAGTCGATCAAGGGGTTATGCTTGCTTCTAGCCGCTTCGAACATAGATATGCAGAGCATCAGGCCATGCTGAAAAATATAATGGTCAATGGTGGACAAGTCTTTATCTGTAAAATGTGTATGGATCAATATGGTGTTAAAGATGGTGATCTTATCAAAGGTTTAAAATATGCGAATCCTGATGATATGGGGGAAGCAATTTTTCAACCTGGTACCAAAACTCTATCATGGTGATTTAATCAGATTCCTTATAACAAAGTATAATAAAACCTATTAAATCCACGTGACGTTACTCAGAGAACTATAAAGCTACAGCCGTGAAATTTCAGGGCTGTAGCTTTATAGAAATACCACAACTTTTCGCAACAAGAATAGCATTCAGTATTCCTGCTAATAGCTCAGGAAGAGAAGAATTTCATTTGGATGGTCTACTTTTAGATGAAATATGCATTTTCAATTGCTTAACCATTAAATAAAAAGTTGACAATGAGATACCCCAATGTATCGCTTTGAACTAAGGATCAGAACGAAGATTGTTTTTTGATTTATGAAAGAAGTTTAATAATATTAGACAATAATGAGAATACTTATTATATAGGACTTACGCATTGACAGATTCAAAAAAGTATTAAAATGCTTTATAAAGTATCTGTGATCAGACGAATTAAACATGCTTCTACAGCAACTTGTACATTACCCATTTATATGGGCTTTCTCATG
>NZ_VOYL01000081.1:0-6445 GCF_013420295.1 Acinetobacter sp. YH01018 | reverse complement strand
CCCGACAGACCCGCAGGAAGCAATAAAATCTCTGGGTCATCAGCTTGATAGTCGTTACAGACAGGTTGCTGCACGTCTTGGCGAAAATGAGGCTGTCGAACTCGATGTTTCTGGCCCGAAGCCCCGGTTGACAATTTCTCCCCTCGCCAGTCTTGATGAGCCGGACAGTCTGAAACGACTGAGCAAAATGATCAGTGATCTGCTCCCTCCGGTGGATTTAACGGAGTTGCTGCTCGAAATTAACGCCCATACCGGATTTGCTGATGAGTTTTTCCATGCTAGTGAAGCCAGTGCCAGAGTTGATGATCTGCCCGTCAGCATCAGCGCCGTGCTGATGGCTGAAGCCTGCAATATCGGTCTGGAACCACTGATCAGATCAAATGTTCCTGCACTGACCCGACACCGGCTGAACTGGACAAAAGCGAACTATCTGCGGGCTGAAACTATCACCAGCGCTAATGCCAGACTGGTTGATTTTCAGGCAACGCTGCCACTGGCACAGATATGGGGTGGCGGAGAAGTGGCATCTGCAGATGGAATGCGCTTTGTTACGCCAGTCAGAACAATCAATGCCGGACCGAACCGCAAATACTTTGGTAATAACAGAGGGATCACCTGGTACAACTTTGTGTCCGATCAGTATTCCGGCTTTCATGGCATCGTTATACCGGGGACGCTGAGGGACTCTATCTTTGTGCTGGAAGGCCTTCTGGAACAGGAGACCGGGCTGAATCCAACCGAAATTATGACCGATACAGCAGGTACCAGCGAACTTGTCTTTGGCCTTTTCTGGCTGCTGGGATACCAGTTTTCTCCACGCCTGGCTGATGCCGGTGCTTCGGTTTTCTGGCGAATGGGCCATGATGCCAACTATGGCGTGCTGAATGATATTGCCAGAGGGCAATCAGATCCCCGAAAAATAGTCCTTCAGTGGGACGAAATGATCCGGACCGCTGGCTCCCTGAAACTGGGCAAAGTACAGGCTTCAGTGCTGGTCCGTTCATTGCTGAAAAGTGAACGTCCTTCCGGACTGACTCAGGCAATCATTGAAGTGGGGCGCATCAACAAAACGCTGTATCTGCTTAATTATATTGATGATGAAGATTACCGCCGGCGCATTCTGACCCAGCTTAATCGGGGAGAAAGCCGCCATGCCGTTGCCAGAGCCATCTGTCACGGTCAAAAAGGTGAGATAAGAAAACGATATACCGACGGTCAGGAAGATCAACTGGGCGCACTGGGGCTGGTCACTAACGCCGTCGTGTTATGGAACACTATGTATATGCAGGCAGCCCTGGATCATCTCCGGGCGCAAGGTGAAACACTGAATGATGAAGATATCGCACGCCTCTCCCCGCTTTGCCACGGACATATCAATATGCTCGGCCATTATTCCTTCACGCTGGCAGAACTGGTGACTAAAGGACATCTGAGACCATTAAAAGAGGCGTCAGAGGTAGAAAACGTTGCTTAACGTGAGTTTTCGTTCCACTGAGCGTCAGACCCCTATACCTATCGAGATATCACTCTACCTCTCGCTGCTTGACCGAGGTGGAGGACCGTCGCCGTTGGTGGCTTTTTGGCCAAGCGTTTATCCGCGTCGTCTCGCCGCCCGCTCCGCCTCCGCGCGAATAGCAAGCAGCGAAGGACCAAGAAGCTCACGCGCATGAGCGACCGTTTCGGCGGATGCCGTGTTTAGGGTCAGGACCCATTGATTTGAACTGACGGCTGTGATTCAGATGGGCGTATAGGAGCCCGACTGATGAGTAATTTGTTTTGGCTGACGGACGAGCAAATGGCTCGTCTTCAGCCCTATTTCCCCAAGAGCCATGGCCGCCAGCGCGTTGATGATCGACGCGTTCTGAGCGGCATCATCTTCGTCAACCGCAACGGGCTGCGTTGGCGTGATGCGCCGAAGGAATATGGCCCGGCGAAGACGCTTTATAACCGCTGGAAACGCTGGGGCGACAAGGGCGTATTTATCCAGATGATGGAAGGTCTGGCCGTGCCTGAAGCCGCAGAGCACAAGACCATCATGATCGATGCGACCTATCTCAAGGCCCACCGCACGGCTTCCAGCTTGCGGGTAAAAAAGGGGGCGCGGGCCGCCTGATTGGACGCACGAAAGGCGGCATGAACACCAAGCTTCATGCCGTAACGGATGCGAGTGGTCGCCCGATCAGCTTCTTCATAACGGCAGGCCAGGTCAGCGATTACACCGGTGCTGCCGCCTTGCTTGATGAACTTCCCAAGGCCAAATGGTTGCTGGCCGACCGTGGCTATGATGCCGACTGGTATCGTGACGCTTTACAGGCGAAGGGGATCACTCCCTGCATTCCAGGTCGAAAATCCCGCAAGAAGACCATCAAATACGACAAACGCCGCTACAAACGGCGCAACCGGATCGAGATCATGTTCGGGCGTCTCAAAGACTGGCGGCGTGTCGCTACGCGTTACGACCGGTGCCCAATGGCCTTTCTCTCCGCCATCGCTCTCGCTGCGACCGTTATCTTCTGGCTATGAGCAATGAGTCCTGACCCTAGCGCATATCAAGCCAGAGGAGCCTGAGGTACTTGGTCTTTTAGCCCTCATGGAACTCCAGTGCTCTCGGCTGCTTGCCCGACAAGATCGTCAAGGCTTGCCAGTGCCGCTCGATCGTCAGGATCGTGGCTTGTGGGATCGATTGCTCATACGTCGAGGTCTGGAGATAGTTGAGCGAGCATGCCGCATGTCGTCTCCCACTGGATGGTATCTTCTGCAAGCGTTGATTTCTGCTTGTCACGCGCGGGCTGCGAGCTTTCGAGACACCAATTGGCGAGAGATACTGGCGAGATATGACGCGCTCTTCCTGTTGAGCCCTACATACGTAGTTGCCCTCAATCGAGCAGTCGCTGTGTCGTGGGCCATGAACCCCGCTGCAGGGATGGCGGTCCTTAAGGCGATTGAGGACGAGTGGGACGTGGAGACCTACCCGCTTTTTCACGCGACGCGGGCGGATTTCCTTTCGCGTCTTGGTTTCCAAGACCAAGCTGCGGCAGCCTATCAGGCTGCGGCCGTACTCAGCACCAACCTACCTCAAAAGTTGTTCTTGGTCACGCGCGCTGAGGAATGCCTGGCAGGGTCTCGGACAGATGTTGGATAACATCAGTCGATTGACGGTGATTGCGCGCACGTGGACGCGCATCATGACAGGTATGACGAGCCTTTGAACGTCCGCTGGCTGTGCCGGCGCCATCATATCCGGCTGCACTTCTACGGTGAGGACATGTTTCCTATGTGCAGGCCGCATCACGTATGAACGGCGGCTCTCCGGTTATGCCTCAACGCCGCTGAAAGCGTCGCGCGGTCAGTCAGCCATGACGATCATACCTTATTCAGATCATGCGATCGGCGCCCTGCCATCAGGAGGATGAAATGCGTAAAGATCAGATCCCGGATTTCGTTGATGAGATCTTCGCCACCGGCTGCCCAATCACCGCAGTAGGACAAGATTGCTATGTTTTGCAGAGAGCGATCTGCTGGCAGAAGACTTCGACCGTGTTGGTGAGGTGGTCGATAAAATCTGCCAGCGATAAGGAAAGCGTGACCATCTGTTGCTGACATCGTCGATCATTTGAGGAGCCTCGGCCGTTTCTACGACCTGCGGCTTGAGACACTCCAATAGCGACTATGGGTCGGTCCGCGCTTTAGAATAAGGGATCTAGACCCTGTCGCCAATTTTGGCCTGACGGGGGTTTCCAGCTACGCCTTCATATGTCGTGCCTCAGCCGCGCTGCAAGCGCCGGGCACTGATGCCCAGCATGCTGGTGGTCTTCACCTTTCCGCCGACGCGCCTGAGGATGATGATTGCCGCGTCCGTGGCCAGCCCGGTGCCGATGGCAGCCAAATGACCCAATTGGAACGGCAGATAGCCCGGCTTGACCACGAGAAGCACTCCGATGAAGCCGATGACCACGGCGGTCCACCGCCGAACCGCGATGCTGAAGCCACAAATCGAGCTTTGCGAGGAGTTTCTTTATCCGTCTCAATGAGATAAGGGCCAACTTTAGATCAAGTGCGTCGTAGTACGGCGTGCACCTTGGGCTTGATCCAGCTATAGTGTAATTGTATGCTGGAAATATGTGCAACCCTGGTGTCTAGGCCGTGCGAAGCCAATCAGGCTCGAAAGTCGTTGCGGGTTGTTATCCGTTAAAGGCGGCGACTGTAGCCGCCGCTATTTGGCCCCTTGATACCATTTAGCATTTGGAGCTTTAGGTTCTATAATTTAACGTTACGCTACAGCCGACACCCCGCTTGCCTGAGCGTTTGGATTTCAATCACTTAGTAGACCAACTTGCGGGTCGACGGTTCGTGTCCCTTCAAGGCGGAGGCTTCGGCAGCTGGCGTCTCTATGCCGCGGTGGTGCTTTTCCGAAACGGAAGTCGCCCATTCGCGTCACGTAAACCGACCGTCAGGCGGTACGGCTTAGGAGAATAATCGCAAAGCAGACTGAGACCACCACCCTCGCGCTACCCTTTGCGCAGGCGTCGAAGGCGATCAGGTGCGCTGATCGAGTCTGTCGAGCACCATCGCTGCAAGTTCATCGCTGGTGTGTGCACCACTATCGAGAACACGGGTTGTGGACGGAAGCCGTTCCCTTGCGGCCAAGCATCGGGCGACATTCGCTAATCGCCACTCTCGAATCTCCGCATTCCGATTCGGGTCAGGATGCATGGTCTGGTTCGAGATCCGGTGACGCAATAGGTCCTCGTTAAGCATCAGAAAGATGTGCAGCAGCTGATCGTCGATCTGCCTTAACCCGTCGAGTATCTCAGTCAGATAGTCCGGGTGCACGAGCGTCATTGGGATGATGATGTCCTGCGAGTAATTCCTGCGAATCTCGCTGACCGCAGCGATCGTAAGTCCCCTCCACAAGGGGAGATCCTGATAGTCTCCGCTCGCTGGTATGGGGACCGTTTCTTTCACCACGAACCCGATTTCCTCAGGGTCAAAGATCAGCGATTTCGGACGCCGATCGCGCAGCCGCTCAGCGAGAGTCGTCTTTCCGGCGCCGAAAGGTCCGTTGATCCAGATTATCATTGTCGACGGCCTCTAACCGGAAGGCTCGCAAGAGCGCTGGGCGGCTTCGTGTGCTGGCACGATCGGAGTGGCTCCGAAGTGCTTCTCAAGATAGGTGACGCCGAACGTCACGATGTCCTGCGCGTCGAACAGGTAGCACTGAGCAAAGCCCACGACACCTTCTCGATGGCGACCGAGCTTCACGTAAGCATTTGCTATAGTTTCGACCGCATCCGGCTTTCCTTCGATAGCAAAGCAATCGAGAATGCCGTTTGAATCGTATTCTGATGCCGTTTTCCAGGCGACTTCACCGTTTCTTCCAAGCATCGGCATCTCATACGTCACCCATCGTTTGTTGGGGATATCCGCAACCGCCTCGGCGTAGTGCAATGCGGTAACGGAGTTTAGCGGCGCACCCAACAGCAGGGCCTTCCCGCCAAGGCGGACGAACCGCTCGACGGGCGACCCTTCCCCCAAGGCGTGACCGAGTTCGTGAGGCTCCGTCAGCGTTTCAGCTAGCGGACCAACCGCGACCATCGATGCATCGGGGTGCGCGCTGCGCCGCGCGCCGGGGGCTTGAACCAGAAATTGATTCAGCAGGCCGAACCCACGGTAAGTCCCGGCCGTTGCGGGATCGAACGGCGGCCAGGTACGGCGGGCTTTGTCATCCAACCGAGCGCCATTCAGAGTCTCCTCGTAGGGTGATCGGTCCCACGACGCGTATCCCATCACAGTGCCAGTCGGCCCAACCGCGGAGCGTAACGCGGCAACGACCGTCTCCGCTCCTCCTTCGACCGGACCAATCGCTTTAAGTGAGGCATGCACCATCAACAGGTCACCGGTTTGGACTCCGAGTTTTCGAATTGCCTCCGTTATTGCCTTCCGCGTATGCATCGCGATATCTCCTCTAAACTGCAAAACACTATACGGGGTCTGACGCTCAGTGGAACGAAATTGAATGTATTTAGAAAAATAAACAAATAGGGGTTCCGCGCACATTTCCCCGAAAAGTGCCACCTGACGTCTAAGAAACCATTATTATCATGACATTAACCTATAAAAATAAGCGTATCACGAGGCCCTTTCGTCTTCAAGAATTTTATAAACCGTGGAGCGGGCAATACTGAGCTGATGAGCAATTTCCGTTGCACCAGTGCCCTTCTGATGAAGCGTCAGCACGACGTTCCTGTCCACGGTACGCCTGCGGCCAAATTTGATTCCTTTCAGCTTTGCTTCCTGTCGGCCCTCATTCGTGCGCTCTAGGATCCTCCGGCGTTCAGCTTGTGCCACAGCCGACAGGATGGTGACCACCATTTGCCCCATATCACCGTCGGTACTGATCCCGTCGTCAATAAACCGAACCGCGACACCCTGAGCATCAAACTCT